>CAMJVA010000038.1 GCA_946409145.1 uncultured Enterococcus sp.
GCAGTCAAAAAAAGGCCACCGAAAAAGCTGTTGCTGAAAAGGCTGCCGCTGAAAAGGCTGCCGCTGAAAAGGCTGCCGCTGAAAAGGCTGCCGCTGAAAAAACTGCTGCTGAAAAGGCTGCTGCTGAAAAAGCTGCCGCTGAAAAAGTAATGCAAGAGTTAGCTCAACTTGATTATGCTGGTACGCAAACGATTGAAGTTAACAATAATGTTCCGACTTTTTCTTCTGAAGATCTTTCCACAGCAAAAGGTCCTTGGGAAAGTTATGGTGAACTGGATTCTTTGAATCGCGTTACTCAAGCTAATGCCTTATTAAATCAATCTTTAATGCCTACAAGTGAGCGAGAAGATATTTCTAGTGTTACTCCTACAGGTTGGAAAAATAAAGAAATTGCCAGTGGTTATTTATTTAATCGTTCTCACTTAATTGGTTTTGCTTTATCTGGGGAAAATGCTAACTGGAAAAATTTAATGACTGGTACTCGGCAATTAAATTCTCCAGAAATGCTCCGTTTTGAAATGGACTTAAAGTATTATTTAGAACAAGATTCTAATCGTTTTGTTCGCTATCAGGTCACACCAATTTTTAGAGATAATGAGCTTTTGGCTCGAGGTGTGCACTTAATGGCTCAATCCACACAGGATAATACTATATCGTTTAACGTTTATATTTTTAATATTCAAGATGGAGTCATTTTAAATTATGCTGATGGTTCTAGTGATATTTCTGCTGTTGCCGTTCCAGAAAAAACCCCTCCTCCAGCCCCTGAAAAAAGCGAACCAGCTCCTGAAACAAATACTAATCATTCAGCGACCATCTATGTTACCCCTACTGGTTCAAAATATCATAGTCGAGCTTGTGGTAGAGGAACCTATACTCCAGCTACTTTAGAACAAGCTCTAGCTAGAGGACTTGAGCCGTGTAAAAAATGTTTTTAAAAAAATCCCTTTAGACAGAAAAATTTCTTTCTCTGTCTAAAGGGAATTTTTTTGTTTTAACTAAATTAATTCTTTTAATTCTTCTGCCCTTGGATAAGATTTTTGCGTTCCTTTTTTAGTCACACTTAAAGCAGCATATTGGTTAGCGTGTAAAAGAGCTTCTTTAATCTCTTCTCCTTTAGTAAAGTAGTGCGCGAAACTACCAATAAAAGCATCCCCTGCACCAGTGGTATCCACTGCTTCTACTTTCAAACCAGGAACGATTTCATTATGGTTTTTATCCACCCATAATGCACCCTTACTTCCAAGAGTAATAATTAAATTATCCACTCCCATTGTCACTAATTTTTCTGCTGCCAGTTTTATTTCAGCTAAATTAGTAGTTGGCATTCCAGTTAAGGTAGCAAGTTCTGTTTCGTTAGGCGTAAAAAAAGTTACTTTTGAAACATAATCAATATTTAAATCTTCATTAGCAGGAGCAGGATTTAACAAAACAGGCACATTAAATTTTTCTGCTAAGTCAATGGCGTAATAATTTGTTTCTAAAGCAATTTCTTGTTGCAAAACCACTAACTTGGAATTTTTAATTAAATCTGCTTTTTCATCTAACATTTCAGGTGTTAGCTCATTATTGGCCCCTTTAATAATTAAAATACGATTATCACTTGTTGGGGAAACGAAAATAGGAGCGACACCACTGGCTTTGGTTCCTACTTTAATTCCCTCCATCGAAATACCATTATTGCGATAATTTTCTAATTGTTGTTGTCCAAAAGAATCATTACCTACTACAGTAATAAAGTTTACTTCAGAACCTAAGCGAGCTGCTGCAATCGCTTGATTTGCCCCTTTTCCTCCAAAACCCATTTCAAATTCTGGCGCTTCAATCGTTTCGCCTTCAACGGGCATCCGATCAATATACGTTGTTAAATCAATCATATTTGAACCAATAACTGTAATATCTTTCATCATTTATTCTCCTAATTAGTATGATCTTATTTTTCTAATCCAGTAGTCACCGTAAAGCTACGTTTTTCTCCAGGTTTTAGCTGAATTAATGTCCCTGCTTTTACTGCTGCTGCTCGACCTTCTGGTGTACTTGTACCAGGCAAAGCAAAAGCAGCTACTTGTTGATCTGCATTAAACAATAACCAGCGAGTCACAATAGGAAATTCTGCTGTTTTAAATTTTGTTAGGAAGTTATGATTTTCTGGAGCACTCATTCTGAATTCTGCTTGATCAGTATGTTTTCTTAAATCTTCAGAGAAAAAGACAATCTCTGGATCATAATGAGATGAATCATCTAACTTGTTAATTAATTTACCACTCTTTTTCAACTCTTCATTATAAGCTAGCCATTCAGGAGTAGGATGAACATGGCTTGGAATGGTTTGTCTTAATTTCATAGCTTCATCTGGGAAGTTTTGCGTAATTTCTCCGTTTTCAACATAAGCATAATTCATATGGCACATATATTGCAAGGGCATAGGTTGATATTTTGATAGATTCGTAACGTTTAATTTAATATCAAATAATCCTGAATTTTCATGTAATCTCACAGAAGGTTCACTTAAATAATGATCTCCAAATCCTTTAACATATTCAAAATCAGAATGAATTTCTACATAGTCTTCTCCAATTTCAAGATAAGAGTGATCCATTTTACTTGTTGGGGCTTCACCATGTAGTTGATAATCATCTTCTGGTGCTGGAGTACCGTTACCAAGTAAACCAGAGGTAAACTGGAAACAACCATAAGTATCAGCAATGCCTTCACCAGGCAAAGGTTGGGAAAACATATCTTTCATTTTTAAAGAAATACCAGCAAAAACCGCATCCCAAATAATTAATCCCATGAAAGGTAAAACAACCAAATAACCTTTTTCATTTGCTAATTTTAAGCCTTCCACTCCTGAAGGATAAACAAAAGTGGTTACCTTGAACTTTTCATCTTGATAAAGTGTGAAATCTGCTTTTCCAAACATTTCGTGAGATAAATTAATTTTTTTCATGATGATTCTCCTTTTTAATTTTATAATAGTTTCTATTTCTTACTTTGAAATTTCTTATAATAACCTAAGGCATAAAGACCAACAATGGCAAAACTAATAACATTAACAATAAATGAAATAGAAATGGATCCTGTGGCATCAGCTACAGCGCCTTGAATGAGTGGTGTAACAGCACCACCAATAATTGACATGACAACGACTGCACCAGCTGTTTCAGTATATCGTTTTTCTTTAACTGTATCTAAAGTTTGTGAATAAATCGTTGGCCACCCAGGACCAAATAAACCACTAGCTAAAACGGCAAAATAAACTGCACTAATATTTGGTACAACGGTTACATAAATTAAGGAAATAACTCCGACCACAGAAAAAATCATTAAAACCCGAGATGAAGGCATTTTTTTCATCATAGCTGTAGCAACAAGTTTTCCTACAAAAAAAGCAATGTAACTGTACACCATAAAGGTAGAAGCATCTCGCTCTGTAATTGACTTACTAAAACTCATAGCTAAAGTAATCGTTGAAGACCACACAGCTGTTTGCAATCCCATATAAATAAATTCAGTTCCAATTCCTTTTAAGAAATCATGATTATGAATTAAATATTGAATCGTTTCACTAATTCCAGCTTTTGGTTCTGTATCATCTGCGGTGTTTTTAGCTTTACCAGAAGGGAAACGTGTTAAAGAAAAAATTAAAATGGCAATAAGTAAAATCACAATAATATATTTATAAGGTAATAAAGTTTGTTGCAACATTTTTTGCCCATAAGCTAAACGTTCTGCTCCTTGCATTTTACTCATGGTGTCGCTTAAACTGTCCCCTTCATTAAAGACTAAATATTTACCTAATAAAATTCCAGCAACAGCCCCAATAGGATAAAAAATTTGAGAAATATTTAAGCGCATCGTTGATAAACTTTTAGGTCCCATTAAAGTGCTAAAAGTATTAGCACTTGTTTCTAAGAAACTAAGACCACATGCAATGGCAAAAAGAGCAATGAGAAAAACGCCATAAGTAGCCATGGTAGAAGCCGGGAAAAATAGCCAACAACCAATGGTATATAACAATAAACCAATTAAAATAGCTGTCTTATAGGAAGTTTTTTTAATAATGCGACTTGCTGGAATCGCAAGAACAAAATATCCCAAATAAAAAGCACTATTCACAAAAGCAGAAGCTGTGTTACTTAGTTCAAAAATTGTTTTAAATTGTGTAATTAAAATATTATTTAAACTAGCAGCTGCTGCCCATAAAGGGATAAGTAGTGACAATAACATAAATTGAAATACTGGAGTTTTATCTAAATAACCATCGCCTAATTCATTAGCTTTTAAAGGAATCATCCATGGAAATTTTCCTTGTTTAGATTCTGTAATTTCTTTTTTCATTTTCTCCCCTTCTTTGGTTTAAGTTTTTCGAAAAAGTTTCATCTTATTATTTGATACTGTAATTTTTATTCTTTACCAATAATTTTCATACTTGCTGATACACCTAAACGATTTGCCCCAGCTTCAATCATTGCTTTCGCTTCAGCAGCAGAATGAATACCACCAGCAGGTTTTATTTTAATACGATCTCCTACAGCAGCTTTCATTAATTCAACATCTCTAACTTTTGCTCCTCTAGTTGAAAAACCAGTTGAAGTTTTAACAAAATCCGCACCACAATCAGCAACAATAATACTAGCTTTAGTAATTTCCTCTTCTGTTAATAGCGCAGTTTCAATGATTACTTTAATGACTTTATTTGCTTCATGAGCAGCTTTTACCACTGCCGCAATGTCTTCACTTACAACTTCATAATTTTTCCCTTTGAATTCGCCAATATTCATCACCATATCTAATTCATCAGCCCCATCAGCAATAGCTTGTTTGGCTTCAGCTACTTTAATTGCTGTTGTGTTTGCCCCTAGAGGGAACCCAATAACGCAAGCTGCTTTAACTTTTGTTCCTGTAAGATGATTTTTTACTCGTTTTACCCAGTATGGATTAACCATTACAGAATAAAAATCATTTTCTACTGCTTCTTTGGTAACCTGATCAATTTGTGTCGCAGTTGCTTCAGGTTTTAATAATGTGTGATCCAAATAATTATTTAATTTCATTTTGGAAACCCCTTTCATTTGACGAATTCATTATAACGCTATCTTGAACAAATGTAAACACGTATTTTGAAATTATGTTCACTTTTTTTATATTTGGTTTGTGCTATAATTTTAGACAAATGAATCAACGAAAAAGGAGTTGATGATAGTGTCCAAAAAAATAGATCCGCATAAAATACAATTGGCCCTAGATACCTGTCATCTTTATTATGAAGATGAATTGTCCCAAAATGATATTGCCAAAAAATTAGATATTTCCAGACCCACTGTTTCTCGTTTACTTCAATTTGCTCGTCAACAAGGTCTAGTTAAAATTGAAATATCAGATCCGTTAAATCAGTTAGATCAATTAGCATTACAACTTTCAGATAAATATAATTTAAAAGAAGTACGAATAGCTTATGATATTACCAATCAACCTTCAATTATTAATGAAAAACTAGGAGAATTAACTGCTAATTATTTAGATGAAATTGTTGAAAATAATGATAGCATTGGTATTGCTTGGGGTAGAACTTTAGAAGCTGTCGCGAATAAACTCCATTCAAGTAAAAAAAGTGGCGTCAAAGTTGTCGAACTCAAAGGGAGTGTTTCTGCCAGTGAAATAAATAATTACGCCAAAGATATTATTAATAAATTTAATGTCGCTTTTCATAGTGAGACTATTTCCTTACCCTTACCTGTTTTTTTTGACTCCGCTATTACAAAAAATATTGTCACTGAAGATCGTTTTATTAAAAACATCATTACTGCTGGGCAAGAAACTAACATCGCTCTTTTTACTAGTGGTACTGTTTTAGATAGCGCTCTTTTATTCAAATTAGGTTATTTAAGTCCAGAGGAAATAGCGCGTATTAAACAAGAAGCAGTAGGAGATATTATTTCTCGCTTTCTTACAAAAGAAGGAAACATAGCTGATGAAGAAATTGATAATCGGACTGTTGGGGTTCCTTTAAGTTCTCTAAAAGAAAAAAAATATTCTATTCTCATTGCCGGATCCAGTAAAAAAGTTGCTTCCATGCACGCTGCTCTTATTGGTGGTTATGCAAATGTTTTGATCACTGATTCTACTAGTGCAAAAGCACTTTTAGCTATGTAATTTTTACTTAGTCTTTTTCTAGAAATTAAAAAATGCGTCTGCTTTTTTGCAGGCGCATTTTCTTTGTATATAAAATTATTATTTAAATTCATGTCCTTCTAGTTTTAACAGGGCAATTTTTTTCTCCAAGCCACCAGAATAGCCTACAAGTTCGCCATTTTTTCCTAAAACTCGATGACAAGGAATTAAAATAGGAAAAGGATTTTTTCCTACTGCATTTCCTACAGCTTGTGCCGACATTTTTTCTTTGCCTAATTTTTCCCCTACACTTTTAGCTATGGCGCCATAAGTGGTGGTTTTCCCGTAAGGAATCTTAATCAGTTCATCCCAGACTAATTTTTGAAATGGAGTACCTTCTAAAATTAACGAGTTTTGAAATTGGGAAAATTCTGGTTTTAAACCAGAAAGATAATTTTCTAGCCAATGAGAAAAATTAGTTAAAACAGGATTATCTGAAAAAGAATTTTCAAAAGAATGTTTCTCTTCTATAAAACGAATTCCTCTTAAAGCATCATCTGCCTGAACTAAAATTTTTCCAGCTGGAGTATTATAAATTCCTTGTTCTAGTGCGTTCTTTTTCATTATTTTTTACTCCTTTTTAGGAATTACTCTTCATCTTCTGGAGTTGGTTCAATTAAAACTTTCCGTGGTTTAGAACCTTCAGAAGGTCCTACCACACCGGCGGCTTCTAGTTCATCTACCATACGAGCGGCTCGGTTATAACCGATTCTAAAGCGTCGTTGCAATAAAGAAACACTCGCTGTTTGCATATCAATGACTAAATCTTTCGCTTCTTGGAAAAGTTCGTCTTGTTCTTCGTAAGAATTATTGGTTTCAGTTTCTTCAGTGACCATCATTTCTTCTTTATAATCAGCTTCTCGTTGGTCAGTGACAAATTTTACTACTCGTTCTACTTCATGGTCAGAAATAAATGCCCCTTGGACACGAATTGGTTTATTTTCTCCCATAGGTAAGAATAACATATCTCCCCGACCTAATAATTTTTCTGCTCCATTAGAATCAATAATCGTTCTTGAGTCTGTTCCAGAGCTTACAGCAAAGGCCATGCGTGAAGGAACATTGGCTTTAATAATTCCAGTAATAACGTCCACACTAGGGCGTTGAGTGGCTAAAATCATATGAATTCCAGCGGCTCTGGCCATTTGAGCTAAACGAATAATAGCATCTTCAACTTCGTTACTTGCCACCATCATTAAGTCGGCTAATTCATCTACAATAACTACAATAAAAGGCATTAAAGGTTCTGCTGTTCCTTCTAATAAATTATGTTCATTGACAAATTCATTGTAACCAGAAATATTTCTGACACCAGTGGCGGCAAATTTTTCGTAACGTTGTTCCATTTCCTGGACTACTTTTTGTAATGCTTGGGCTGCTTTTTTCGGATTTGTCACAACGGGAGTTAATAAATGAGGAATGCCATTATAGACATTTAATTCCACCATTTTTGGATCTACCATCATCAATTTCACTTCATGAGGTTTTGCTTGCATTAAAATGGAAGTAATAATTCCATTAATCGCCACTGATTTCCCACTCCCAGTAGAACCGGCAATGAGTAAGTGAGGCATTTTAGTAAGGTCCGCATAAATAATTTTCCCTGAAATATCTCGTCCTAAAGGTACTTCTAATAAACGATCGGGATGAGGAGGTTGATCTGCAATAATTTCTTTAAAGGAAACAGTGGACACGGCGTCATTAGGCACTTCAATCCCAATTAAAGATTTTCCTGGAATTGGTGCTTCCATTCGCACATCTTTTGCAGCCAATGCTAAAGCAATATCATCAGTTAAAGAAACCACTTTCGATACTTTTACCCCAACAGCAGGTTGGACTTCAAATTTTGTCACTGCTGGTCCTAAAGATGCTTTTACTACTTTTGCATCTACGCCAAAACTGGCAAAAGTTTTTTCTAAGACGGTCACATTTTTTTCGATTTTTTTATATTCTCCACTTTGATCAGCTGCTTTAATATCATCAAGTAAACTTGCTGGAGGTAAAATATAATCTTTATCTTCAGATTCTTGAGGAATTTCAAAATCTAATACTTCTCCGTCTTCGTTATCTTCTGATTGAACCTTTTCTTTCACAGGCGTAGGTTTTTGTTCTTTCACTTCCGTTGTGACATTTTGTTGGAAATGGTCAATTAAAAGAGAAGTTTGTTCTGCCTCTTTTTTCGGTGCTTCTTGCATTTCTTCTGCTAATAATTCTCCTGGAGTTTTAGCTCTCACATCATTTTTTCGTTTTTCCTCTGCTAATTGTGCTAAACGTTTTTCCTCAGCCAACACTTTTTGAGCTTCTTTTTCTTCTTTAGCAGCGATTTTTTCTGCTTGCTTCATTTCTCTTTTTTCTTTTCGAGCTTGTCTATTGTCTGCCCCATTTTCCCATTTTGTTCCTAAGTTTTCAAAAAAGGCCACAGGAGACACTTGGAATAAAATTAAAGCTCCCCCTACAGCTAATAAAATAGCCAGTAAATAAGACCCAATTTGTGAAATGAGAAAATAACTTAAGGAATATAGTAAAGAGCCAATTAAGCCGCCTCCCACATTCGTGGCGACAGAAACGTTTTTCACATCAAAAAAAGATTGGCGAAAAAAACATTTAAAATATTTTCTTTATCTGCTAATCCTCCGCGAAATTCCCAAGTGCTTAAAAATAAAAGTAAGCCTACAAAAATTAAGCCCAAACCTAGAAAAGGTCTGGCTTTTTTAAATTTAGGCAGTCCTCCTTGGACCATGACTAAAATGCCGTAAATCCCTAAAAGAATCGCTAATATTAAATAAGCATCTCCTGCAAAAAAGCGAAAGACATTGGCTAACATAATTCCTAAAAAGCCTAATTTAAATCCTCCAAAAAAGCTAAAGAGGAGTAAGATTAATCCCATTAAAATAAAACTTACTTTTTCTCGTTCCTTTTGTTGTTTCTTCGTTAATTTTTTTCTTGATTGTCCTGCCACGGAACTTCCCCCTTCACTTCTTCTCATTATAGCAAAAAAAGAAGGGAGATTAAAAGTTATCTTCTACTTTTAACCCCCTTTTTAGGAAATCTTTTTTATTTATTTTGTTCCATAACATTGCCGCCGTTATTTGAAATAACTTCTTGGTACCAATAGAAACTATCTTTTGGTAGACGATCTAGTGAACCATTTTGGTTTTCATCTTGATCCACATAAACAAAGCCGTAACGTTTTTGGTAACCATTCAACCAGCTTAAAAGATCTGTAAATGACCACGTGCAATAACCTAAAACGTCTACTCCTTGATTTAAAGCTTCCCCAATAGCTTTCACATGTTTTTCTAAATAATCAATGCGATAAGTATCGTGAACTTTACCATCTTCTACTTTGTCATATTCCCCTAAACCATTTTCCGTAATTAAAATAGGCAGACGATAACGACTTTCTAAACGTCTTAAGCCAATGGTAAGGCCTGTTGGATCAATGTTCCAATCCCAATTTGTTTTTTCAACATAAGGATTGTTCACTGATTTATACAGTCCAGGAACGCCTGATTCAGAAGAAGTGCCTTTTTTACCAGTTGTATTAAATTTACCTTGCCCCACTCCATCTAGTGGATTGTAAGCATAAGTCCCTGTTTGATAATAATTAATGCCTAAAAAGTCAGGGCGACCTTCTTTTAATAAAATTTCATCTTCTTTTGTAATTTCAAAATCTAAATGATTTTCTTTTAAATATTTTAAAACAGGTCGAGGGTAAACACCCCAAGCGTAAACATCTAACCATAAATGAGATTGAAAATCTTCAGCATTCACTTGAGCTAGTTCATTTTTAGGATCAGCATTTAAACTGTAAGCTGGACTATAAGCAAAACTTGGGCCAATTTTTCCAGGCATTTTTAAATCGTGGAAGGTTTTAATTAAAGAAGCATTCACTAAATTAGCAATGTGATTTACTTGGTAAAATCTTTTTTGATCAGTGACACCTGGTGGATGTGTCCCCATTAAATACCCATGAGCTGTGAAAATATTTTGTTCATTTAAGCTTACCCAGTAGTGAACTTTTCCTTTAAACGTATTGAATAAAAGAGTGGCATAGTTCACAAAATCAGGAATTAATTTTCGTGACTCAAAGCCTCCATATTCTTCTTGTAAGGAAAGAGGTAAGTCCCAGTGATATAAAGTGACCACAGGTTCAATTTCATTTTTCAATAGTTCATCTACGAGATTTTCATAAAATTTTAACCCTTCTTCATTCACTTCACCTTTCCCTTTTGGAAAAATTCGCGACCAAGAAATAGAAAAACGGTAAGCTTTTAAGCCGAGTTTTTTCATTAAAGCCACATCTTCTTTGTAGCGATGATAATGATCAACAGCCACTTCTCCATTGGTACCTTTAAACGTTTTTCCAGGAATTTTAACGAACTCATCCCAAACAGAAGGCCCTTTTCCATCAAGATTATAAGCCCCTTCTACTTGATAAGCAGCAGAAGCCGAACCCCATAGAAAATTAGACGGAAAAATATTATTTTTTTCTGACATTTACTTCTTCCTTTCTATTCTTATTCTCTTCTCTATGATACTTTTTAAGGAAAAAAAAGTCTAGGTGAAAGGGGTAACAAAAACAGTGTCACAAGATATTCCTGATATAAAAAT
>CAMJVA010000039.1 GCA_946409145.1 uncultured Enterococcus sp.
TCAAAGCATCTAATTGGTTTTGACGTTCCTGTTGTTGTTTCTTTTGGGAACGAGTCATCCACCACATCATACCTCCAAGAAAAATCAAAGGAATAATTAATTGAGCCATTAATATTTCACCTCCAGTAATTTGTTACCTCTTTAACTTTAGCAAAAAAATTGCTTCATAGCTAGTTAAATTATTTATCTTTAAAAGTTTTTTGCATTTGGTTTATTAAATCCGTACTCTTCAAAGAAATGTTGTCTAAATTCTAGTAAATTATCGTCCATAATTGCTTGTCTTACTTGACTCATTAAATGAAGTAAGAAATGTAAATTATGAGTAGAAGTTAAACGAATGCCAAAGGTTTCATCACATTTAATTAAATGACGAATGTAGGCTCTTGTATAGTGTTTACATGCATAGCAGTCACAATTTTCATCAATAGGACGGAAATCTTCAGCGTATTGGGCATTTTTCACCACTAATCGCCCTTTTGACGTCATACACGTTCCATTTCTGGCAATTCTTGTAGGCAAGACACAGTCAAACATATCTACCCCACGAATAACGCCATCAATTAAAGAATCCGCAGCTCCCACTCCCATTAAGTAGCGTGGTTTATTTTCTGGTAGCAAAGGCGTCGTTACTTCTAACATTTTATTCATTTCTTCTTTAGATTCTCCCACAGAAAGTCCCCCAATGGAGTATCCAGGAAAATCCATGGAAGTTAAATCTTTGGCACTTTGTTTTCTTAAATCTTCAAACCCAGCACCTTGAACGATGCCAAATAATCCTTGGGTTTCTGGTTTAGCGTGGGCTTTTAACCCCCGTTCTGCCCAACGTGTAGTTCTTTCAATGGATTTTTTTACATAATCATGAGATTCATAATAAGGAGGACATTCATCAAAGCTCATCATAATATCAGAGCCTAATTGATTTTGAATGTGAATGGCTTTTTCTGGTGATAGAAACATTTTTGAGCCGTTTAAATGATTTTTAAAATGCACTCCTTCTTCTGTAATATTACGCATATCACTTAAAGAAAAAACTTGGAAGCCACCAGAATCAGTTAAAATAGCTTGATCCCAATTCATAAATTTATGTAAGCCCCCTGCTTTTTCTACTAAATCTGAACCAGGACGTAACCATAAATGATAGGTATTAGATAAAATAATTCCTGCTCCCATAGCTTTTAATTCTTCAGGAGATTGGGTTTTTACCGTGGCTAATGTCCCCACTGGCATAAACATGGGTGTAGGAAAAGTGCCATGAGGTGTAATAATTTCTCCAAGGCGCGCTCCAGTATGTTTTTCTTTTTTAATTAAACGATAAGTAATAGCTGGTTTTGTCATAAATAATTCCTTTCTATTTCAAGGGATACTGCAATATATCATACCCTCTTTTTTTGAAATTATCAACTTTCTAAAAAGCTTCTGAATATATTTTTTAAAAAACAAACAGGAGCGAAAAAAATTTTCGCTCCTGAAAGTTTATTTTTTCAAATGAATATATTTTATCAGCTCATTTACCAATAAAGGCAATAAACTTAAAAGAAAAACTATTCCCCAATGAACCAAACTAATGTTCACCAAGCTTAAAATATTTTGAGTTACAGGTAAAAGGGCCACCAAGGTGACTAGAAGAATAGAGAGTGTTGCCATTTGAAAAAGTGTCACATTTTCTTTAAAAGAACTTTTAATGATTAACTTATGAGATCTCACCGTGAAAATATGAAAAATTGAAGAATAAGCCAGAATTAAAAAGGCCATGGTTTGTCCAATATGATGACTTAAACTGGCTGAAAAACTTGGCAAAATAAAGCTTCCCAAATAATAGCCAACTAAAGTAACTACCGTAAATAATAAAGCATTCCGAAAAATATTTTTTCCTAGTCCATGACCAAAAATAGAGGTTTTTTTGGGAATGGGGCCTTTTTCCATGACTTTATCTTCTGTCGGTTCTTTGGCTAAAGCAAATCCTGGGAGTCCATCAGCAATAACATTGACAAATAATAATTGTAGCGCTGTAAAAGGTGCTCCCCAACCAAATAACATGGCTAAAATGACGATAAAAACTTCAGAAATATTACAACTTAAAAGAAAGTTTACTGTTTTTAAAATATTTTGGTACACTCCCCGACCTTTTGCCACAGCATCGACAATGGTCGCAAAATTATCATCAGTTAAAATAATATCTGCTGCAGATCTTGCTACTGGCGTTCCCGTTATGCCCATGGCAAGTCCTACATCAGCTGCTTTTAAAGCTGGTGCATCGTTCACACCGTCTCCAGTCATAGCGACAACGGCTCCTTTTTCTTGCCAAGCATTCACAATTCGTAATTTATCATTTGGGGTAACTCTAGCGTAAACGGCAATATCTTTGACCTTATCTAATAAAGTTTCATCAGACATTTCCCTTAGTTCGCTCCCAGAAACTACTTTTTTCCCAGATTTTAAAATACCTAATTCTTGGGCAATGGCCTTTGCGGTCACTTGATGGTCTCCAGTGATCATTACAGTTTCAATACCAGCTTTTTCTGCCTTTTTAATGGCAAATTTACTTTCAGGACGTGGAGGATCACTTAAACCTAAGAGTCCTACAAAATGTAAATTATTTTCCACCCTAAAAAGATTTTCCGGTAATTCATCTAAAATACGATACCCTAAAGCAATGACTCGTAATCCTTCTTTTCCAAGTTTTTCGTTCACTTTTTTTCCTTCATGAGGGTCAATGAATTTAGGAGATAACACATCAAACGCTCCTTTGACAATGAGTAAATAGTTGTCTTCAAACTTATGAAGTGTCGTCATCATTTTTCTTTTTGAGTCAAATGGAATTTCTTTTACCCGAGGATATTTTTCTTGAATGTCTTCATAGGAAAGATGGTTGTCCGTTAAACTTTTAACAATTGCTTTTTCTGTAGGATTTCCTTTAAATTTTAAGACCTCTTTTTTCTTTTCAATCACCACATCGCTATTTAAAGAAGCAAGGGTTAATAATTTTTCTTCTTTTTTAGAAATAGTTAAAACATCTTCAGAAATTTTTTCCTCTGTCGTCCAAATTTTTCTTACTGTCATTTGATTCATAGTCAACGTTCCTGTTTTATCACTTAAAATGACATTCGTCGTTCCTAAAGTTTCTACTGCAGGGAGTTTTCTAATAATGGCATTTTTTTGGGCCATTTGTTGAACGCCAAAAGCCATGGTCAAAGTCACAATTACCATGAGCGTTTCAGGGACTGCTGCCACAGCCAAAGAGACAGAATTTAAAAACATATCTATGATGGGTTCATTTTGCAACCATCCTAAAAGAAAAACAAATACCCCCGCAGATAAAGCAATCACTGTCAGACGTTTTCCTAGAGTACTCAGCCTTTTTTGTAAAGGAGTAAACGGATTCCTTGTTTTTAATAAACTTTGGGCAATTTTCCCCATTTCCGTCTTCATTCCTGTGGCTGTAACTAAATATTTCCCTCGACCGGAAACCACACTTGTTCCAGAATAAACCATATTTTTTCGATCACCTAATGGGAGTTCTTCAGAAGAAATAAAAGTGGCATCTTTTTCCACCGCCTCTCCTTCACCAGTTAAAGAGGCTTCTTCTACTTTCAACTGAACAGCTTCTATTAGTCGACCATCGGCTAAAATTTTGTCGCCTGAATGAAGAATAATAATATCTCCAGGAACCACATTGACACTATAAATTTTTTCTCTCTTGCCATTTCTTAAAACTAAAACTTCATCTTGATTCAAACTGCTTAAAGCTTCCAGAGATTTTTCTGCTTTTCCTTCTTGATACAAAGATAAGAAGACATTAATGAAAACAATTGCTAAAATTAACAAAGTTTCTAAATAACTTCCATGTCCGGCAGAGTTTACGGTGTAAAAAGAAATTCCTGCTGCTACTAGTAAAATGATTGTTGTAAAATCCATTAAGTGAATAAGAATTTTTTTCCAGAGAGGTTTTTTCTTCTCTTTGATAAATTCATTTTTCCCAAATTCTTCCCGCTTTTTTCTGACTGTTTTGTCATTTAATCCTTCTTGTTTCAAAGGAAATTTTTCCGCTACTTCTTCCATAGACAAGACGGACACATTTGTAATATGCTTTTCTTCCATATTATTCCTCCTTTAAATTATTTGTTCCTACTAATAACCCTAACATGATTTGTTATTGAATCTCAAGAAATATGCAGATTATTATGAGAAATCTTTCATTTTAAACCTAGGTTAAAAAAATATAAAGGGAGAAAATAAAAAGAAATAAAATTCTCGAGGCTTATTTCTTGCAAGGGTTTTCATAACATGATATATTATGAGTGTAAGGAAGGATAAGTAACTACTAACTAAGTTGTTTTGAATTTCTCGATGAAACAGACGCACCAAAGATGTTAAGCTTTGAGCTTCACCTTTTAGTTTTTCTTCAGTGAGATGTGAAGAGACAAGTTGACTGAGGATAAATAGTGAATGCAAGGAAACGCGCTGACGGATGTAGTGTTCAGTGGCTTTACCAAATTTTCTTTGTAAGATAAGAATCAGTCCAGAGTACAAGTAGTAAGTGTACCAGAACCAAATGTGTTGAAAGATAAGTAAAACAAGCTTTAAGTACGGCTTCAAGAAATTCCGTTGCTTTGCATTTTGCTGAAAGTTACCACCAACTTAATTAGTATTCCTTCCGCATTCTTTACCCCGGAGCTAGTCGAGAAGCTCCGGGGGTTTTTTTGTCTTTAAAAATTTTTCAAACAGTTTAACAAAATTTTCCGCATCTTTTTTTGTAAAGGCGCTAGGACCTTTTAATTTCTTTCCACTTTTCTTTAAAAGTTGTCCTTCAAAACGACTTTGGAGTAAAAAATCAATGGTTTCTTTTTCATATTGGAATTTTTGGTGAAAGACACTGACGCCCTTTCCTAAGAGTAAAGATGCTAAACCATAATCTTGAGTGACACAAATATCTCCTGGTTCACTTAAAGCAACAATTTTGTAATCAGCGGAATCACTTCCTGGATCCACGTACACAACAGTGATATTTTTTTCTTCATTTTTCAAAGAAAAATGATCAAAACTAGTGACTAAACACACAGGAATGTTAAATTTTTCCCCTAAAGAAAAAATTTCTTCTTTCACTGGACAGCCGTCTCCATCAATTAATATTTTCAATGTTTCACCTTCTTAATTTAAGCGATATAAAAAGGCGAGCCTTATAAAAAGGTTCGCCTTAAACAGTACTTTAAAAAAAGTATGAGAAACTCTTCCACAAAAGTTCTCAGACACCTCCATCCGGGAGATTCCGTGCCCTGTAAATATGCTATTATCGACTCATCGCATGGATTAAAAATACCACAGGAACAAGCAAATTACAAGTTAAGAAAAATTATTTTTTAATCCTACTTCGTTTAAAACATATCCTTGATCCATAGGGGTACGACGTTTCGTAAATTCTTCATAGCCATAATGTTTAAAAATATTAATTCCTCGTTGATTTTCTTCATTAATAAAAATTTCTGATTGGGTAATCCCTCTTTTAGCTGCTTCTACTCCCAGATAATTCATGATTTCATGAGATAAACCTCGACCCCAAACAGAATAAATCAAATAAAGTTTATCAATGACTAAGGCTTCTTTAGTAAAATGATAAGCCAAATATCCAATGACTTGATTTTCCATATTATAAATAAAATAATAGGTGGACGCTCCTGTAGCAATTTCTTCTTGAATTTGTTTTTTTGACTGACGTGTTTCTAAAAAGCGGTTAACTTTTCCTTCACCCATAATTGGGCCATAATATTCTTTCCACACCATTTTAACTAAATCATGTAACTGGTCAATCTCTTTTCTTGAGTCAATTAATTCTAAATACATGGATTTCATTAAAAGCGCCTCTTTTCTTTTTCACTACACTTTCATTTTACTCCTTTAAAGGAAAAAAATTAAGTAATATAGCTATAATTTTAGGAAGAAGTTGCTCTTTTTACTTTGGAATGATTAAACATAAGGTTTTATAATAAATTCCAGTTTTCATATAGATTTTCCAATTCTTTTTTATCTTCTAAAAGCTTTTTTCCAATGTTTGTTTCTTTAATCAACATTCGTTGGGGAATTTCTTCTACAAGGCGTCTTGTAGACAACACATCTTCTCCTGAAGCAATTATTTCCCAAGGGGAGGTAAAACCTAAGTGACTTACTAACTGCATCCCAAAACTATTATAAACTAAAGTATAACCGGCAATTCCAGTAGTTTTTTGATAACTTTTCGCAAATCCCCCATCAATGACTAACATTTTTCCCTGAGCTTTAATGGGATCTTCTCCTCGTTTTTCTTTCACTGGAGTATGCCCATTAATAATGTGTCCATCTTCTTGTAAATTAAATAAATTTAAAATTTCTTCAATAATTTTAGGGTCATTTCTTAAAGAGTAATAGGCATTTTTTTCTTCTTTATGAGTCCTTGTATCTTCTAAATAATACCGTTCAAAAGTGGTCATAGCTAATTTTCCAAAAAGTGACGAACACTCTCCACACCATAAATACCACAGTAAATCCGTGGCTAAATCTTCTTTTATTTCTGGATGACTGTAACTTTTTCGCACCATTTTTTCATAATAATCCAACAGCTCCTTACCTCCATAGCCTACACCATTAATCCGTAAAGATTTTAAGTCTCCATTGTCATGTAACGGAATGCAACCATGGAATAATAAATTATGGTTATAACATAAATACATTCCTCCTTTGGCTAAGAGAAAATCAGTATGACTTTTTAACCGTTGAGAATTTTGAAAACTATCCAGGAGTTGTTGTAATAACTGTTCTTCTTCTTTCGTTAATTCTCCTGGATTTTCAGGATTAAACTGGGAAAAAGGAAAACCAATTAAAGGATAATTTTTCCCCTTAAAAAAATAAGTTTCCTGTTGAAAATCAATTTTTCTTAAAACTTGCCGATGACTTAAATTAAAATCTTTTCTTCGAGAAATTAACGCATCTTCTAGTTTAAATTGCAAGACACTTGCCGCTTGTTGCAACATATTTAAAAGCTTTCCCTCTTCTTCTCCTAAGTGATGATGATCGGGATTTTTTTTAGGCTGAAAATTGTCTTTTGGTTGGTAATATTTTTTGGCAAATTGAATTAAAGGACGCAAATTTATCCCATAACTTTCTTCTAAAATCGCTAAATTATCATATCTTGCAGAAATTCGAATAAGGTTTATCATGGAAAGTTTAGACCCAGCCATAGCTCCAATCCAGTTCATATCATGATTTCCCCATTGAATATCCACTGAAGGCATAGCCATGAGACGATCCATAATTTTATCTGGATCACTCCCTCGATCGTATATATCTCCCACAACATGAAGATGATCTACCACAAGGCGACAAATCGTATCACACACGGCTAAAATTAAGTCTTCCCCTTGATCTAAAGCAATAATTTTTTGCATAATTCCCTGACAATATCCTGGCTTTTCTTCTAAAGGATCTTTTTTTAATTCCGTTAATAATTCTTCCAAAATATAAGCATATTTTTTCGGCAATGCTTTTCGAACCTTGGAACGGGAATATTTTTTCCCACAGTAACTAGTGAGTAAAATTAATTGGTACAAAGACTTTTCGTAAAATGTATTAATTTGTGAGTGGTCATCTTTTAAAGCTGCTTTTATTTTTTCCAAATATTCCTTTGGATAATACACTAACATAGCTAAGGCATTTTGTTCTTCTTCACTTAAACTATCGCAAAAGAGTTCGGCAATTTTGGCTCGAATCGCCCCACTTCCTGTACGTAAAATATGGTTAAAGGCATCATATTCCCCATGAAGATCGCTGACAAAATGCTCTGTTCCTTTTGGTAAATGTAAAATAGCCTCTAAATTAATAATTTCAGTTAAAACAGCGCCTTGAGACTGATATTTTTCTTTGAGCAGTTTTTGATATTTCTCTTGATAAATTTTTATTCCCTCCTTTAAAACTCATAATCTAAGAATAGCGAAATTAGACCATTTTTGCAATGGAAAGAATAATTATCGTTAAAACCCTTGATAAATATTAATTTCTTTGAAATTATTCCACCTATTCCATTGGTTATTTTTCCAAAAGAGTTTGACTTAAAGATAAAAAAATGACAAAATGCCAAAAGAAGAAATTTGTAAAAATAATCATTTATAAGGAGGAACATTGTGAAAAAAATTGGCTTTAATGCAGACAAATATCTTGAGGAACAATCTGCTTATATTTTAGAAAGAGTAAATCACTATGACAAACTTTACTTAGAGTTTGGCGGAAAATTAGTCGATGATAAACATGCCAGTCGAGTTCTTCCTGGATTTATGGAAGATGCGAAAGTTAAACTGTTGCAAAAATTAAAAGATCAAGCAGAAATTGTCATGTGTGTTTATGCTGGAGACATTGAGCGAAATAAAATTCGCGGGGATTACGGCATTACTTACGACATGGATATTTTACGCTTAATTGACGAATTAAGAGCTTATGATTTGGCTGTAAATTCTGTAGTGATTACACGTTACAGTGGACAACCAGCTACTAAAGTATTTATTAAAAAATTAGAAATGCGCGATATTAAAGTTTACACCTATCAAGAAATTGACGAATACCCTGTTAACGTGGATAAAATTGTCTCTGACGAAGGCTTTGGGATTAATCCTTATGTGGAAACGACCAAACCTATTGTAGTCGTTACAGCCCCAGGTCCAGGATCTGGGAAATTAGCCACTTGTTTAACGCAACTTTATCATGAAAGTAAAATGGGCAGAATTGCTGGCTATTCTAAATTTGAAACTTTCCCAGTGTGGAATGTTCCTTTAAAACACCCGTTAAACATTGCTTATGAAGCAGCCACAGTAGATTTAAAAGATGTGAATATGATTGATTATTTCCACTATGATTACTATCACGAAATGGCAGTAAACTATAACCGAGATTTAGAAACTTTCCCTGTAATTAAACGCATTATTGAACGGATTACTGGAGAAGAATCTATTTTTAAATCCCCAACTGATATGGGCGTTAATCGCGTGGGATTTGGCATTACAGATGATGAAGTGGTAAAAGAAGCCTCTTTACAAGAAATTATCCGTCGTTACTTTCATACTTTATGTGATTTCAAAAAAGGTCTTTTAGATGAAGATGCCGTCACAGGGATTAAGCTGATTATGGAAGAAGTAAATTTAAAACCAGAAGATAGAAAAGTGGTCATTCCCGCTCATGAATATGGAGATAAATTAACTTTAGAAAATAATGGAGAAATCGTCCCTGTTATTGCTATTGAACTTCCTAATGGAAAAATCCTTACTGGGAAAAAATCTGATCTAATGGCTTCTTCTGCTGCCATGCTTTTAAATGCTATTAAAGAATTAGCAGGAATTGGTGACGATATTCCTCTTTTATCTCCTGTCATTTTAAATACGATTCAAGAGTTAAAAGAAAAAGAACTTCACTCACAAATTACTGCTCTTTCAGTAAATGAAGTGCTCATTGCCTTATCCATTAGTGCTGTAACTAATCCAACTGCTCAAGTGGCTTTTGATAAACTGACTGAATTAAAAGATACTGAAGCCCACAGTACTGTAATGTTAAATAAAGACGATGAACAAACTTTGAAAAAATTAGGCATTGAAGTGACTTGCGCCCCTATTTATCCTTCTGATAATTTATTTTATCAATAAACAGTTAAGAGTGAGGCTTGGATAAAAGTGTCTCACTTCGAGATATAAGATTTAAATAGCCCAACTATACGCCTAATTTAGGACATAAGAGAATCATTTAAAAATGGTTTTTCATATTTGGTGATCGTTTAACTTATTTTTCGGTTACTTTTTGGACCATCTTTTATTAAGATTTAAGGGAATAGGATATCATTATGTCCTACTCCCTTTTTCTTTGCTTAAATTAAAATTTCCAGTAAACTTAAGTCACTATGAAAGAAAGGAAGGCCTTTATGAAAAAAATTTTTCTTAGTTTACTCGTTTTACTGAGTTTATTTCTTTTAGTCCTTGGAGGCTATGTTATTTACCTTTTTACAAGCTATTATCGTTTACCAGATAAACAAGTCCTTAAGGTGGAAGAAAAAAGTGAGCAAATTTTAAAAACCAAGACCACTTACACAGCGACGACATTTAACATTGGTTTTGGAGCTTACTCAAGAGACTTTAGTTTTTTTATGGATCATGGAAAATATTCCCGAGGGTATAACAAAAAAGAAGTCTTAAAAAATATGGCTGGCATCGTTGCTACTATTGAAAAAGAAAAACCTGATATTAGTTTTTTCCAAGAAGTAGATGTCACAGGACAACGGTCTCAGCAAGTGAATCAAGTGGCTTTTTTGAAAAAAAACTTCGCTGATTATAATGCTATTTTTGCCCAAAATTACGACTCACCTTATTTGTTTTATCCTTTCACAAAACCCATTGGAAAAGCCAAATCAGGTTTAGTGACTTTAAGTTCTGGAAAAATATTAGCTAGCACTCGCTATCGTTTGCCCATTGAAACTAATTTAAATAAGTTTACTGATTTAGATCGAGCATTTTCTTTAACAGAGGTAGCTGTAGAAAATAATCACATTTTAACATTAATTAACACTCATTTATCTGCCTTTACCAGTGACCCTACTGTTCATGACGAACAGTTAAAAAAATTGTTTTCTTTAATGGAAGAAGAATACCAAAAAGGACACTATGTTATTGTGGCAGGAGATTATAATCACGATC
>CAMJVA010000040.1 GCA_946409145.1 uncultured Enterococcus sp.
TGAATTTGTTCCGTCTTTGTTTACATATTTTTATCAAAATGTCTTAAAGCAAAATGCCGAAAAGAAAAAATAGCAAAGGGAAGTATATATAAAAACACACTAAGAAGAGGAGCCAAATGAATTGGTTGAGCAAGATATTTAATGAAAAAAATTTTTTGAACAGTCCCCCAGCTTCCAAAGGTTAAAATTCCCATTACAATAATCAAAATAAGTTCTACAAAAATTAAAGTTGAATGATCGGCTTTACTGGTAATTGCCTGCCACCGCTCATCATTTTTATTTTCCTCTCGTTTCCTCTTTTCGTATTCTGCTGTGTAAAAACCAAAAACGGCTAATAAACTCATGGCAATAATCTCTGTTAATTCATTCATTCTTTTTCCTCCTGTTGAAAGAGTTCTGTAATAGGTAATTGAAATACTTTAGCTAAGGTAAAAGCTAAATCTAAAGAAGGGGTATATTTATATTTTTCTATGGAAATCACTGCTTGGCGAGAAATACCAACTTTTTGGGCTAATTCTTCTTGCGTCCAACCTTTTTCTTGCCGGTAAAATTTTATTTTATTTTTAATCAGAGTTTTCACCTCATTTTTATGTAACGACTTGATGACATTTTTATTGTAAATAAGTCGTTACATTTTGTCAACAAGTGATTACATTTTTTCTTAATTGAACTTAAAATAGCAAAAAATTTAAGAGGTATGACGGATGTTTCTTTTTCTTTTAAGTGTTAAAATTTTCTAATGTTTGTTATACTTTTCCTAGTTTATTCACGTGAAAGGGTGGTTGAGATGGAAAGAATTTTATCTCTTCAAGGAGGATATAACTTCCGAGAATTAGGAGGATATGAAACAAAAAATGGGCTGAAAGTGAAAAATAATCGTCTTTTAAGAGCCTCTGCTTTAGAAAATTTAACCGAGGAAGATTTAATTTTTTTACATAAATATGGCGTAGATACTGTTATTGATTTTCGGACAAAACAAGAGCAATTAATGGCCCCAGATAAAAAAATTCCTGAGGCTAATTATTTTGTTTTACCTGTCTTTAAAGAAGATGAAACTCAAAGCACCATTACACCTACAGATCTTTACGCTAAAATTTTAGCTGGAGAAAGTGGCGAAAAGAAAATGGAAGCCGCGTATGCTGATTTTGTGTTAACGCAGCAAGCACAAAAAACATATCAAACTTTCTTCCATCATTTAATCACTGAAGAAAAAACTTTAATTTTCCATTGTACTGCTGGAAAAGATCGCACAGGTTTCGGGGCGTACTTATTTTTATCAGCCTTAGGAATTCCAGAAGAAGTGATTTATGAAGATTATTTATTAACTAATCCTGCCTCAGAAGAAAAAGTGGATCATATGCTTAAAGAAGCGCGAAAACAAAATGCTCCAGAGGAATTAGTAAAAAATATTTTAGATTTACTTTTAGCTAAAAAAAGCTATTTAGATACAGCAGTAGACGCCATTGAAAAAAATTATGGAAACGTAGAAGGCTTTTTAAAAGACGGCTTAAATCTTTCTAAGGGAGATTTAAAAGATCTTAAGAGTCATTACTTAATGTAAGGAGAAAATAATGGATAATAGCTTTAATTTACCTTATGAAGTCGCTTATTATGATACGGATTTAACGGGGAAAATGACTTTGGAACGCTTAATTGCTGTGGCGATTTTGGTTTCTGAAAAGCAAAGTACCTCTTTAAATCGGGATGCTAATTTTCTAAAACCATTAGGACTTGGCTGGGTCATTACTGAATATCAAATGGAAATTAGTGAAATGCCAAAACTTTTTGATCAACTTAAAATTTATACGCGAGCAACCACTTGGAATAAATTTTTCTGTTATCGGGATTTTTGGGTAGAAAATGAAGCAGGAGAAAAAATTATTACTATCCATTCAACCTTTGTTTTAATGGATCTTGAAACACGGAAAATAAAAACGGTCCCAGAAAATGTGATTGCACCATTTAAAGGAGAAAAATCAAATAAAATCAAACGGGGAGAAAAACTTCCAGAGGTGGCTTTAACGAATAGTCTTCCTTATCGAGTGCGTTACTTTGATTTAGATGTGAACCAACACGTTAACAATTCAAAATATTTTAGTTGGATGTTGGATCCTTTAGAAAAAGAATTTTTAACCACTCATGAAGTTAAAAAAGTGTTTGTTCGTTTTGACAAAGAAGTAAATTATGGAGAAATGGTGGAAAGTTTTTATACCATAGTTAATGATAATCAAACCCGTCATGAAATTAGACTAGGAGACACACTATGTTGTGAGGCACAAATTATGTGGCAATAAGGAGGGATTCTATGTTTAACTTGGGTTTATCAAGTTTTAAAGATCATCCCACGTTTTCTTTAAATGAAAAAAGTACCCTTTACGATTATGCAGCCCACCTTTCTTTAATTGAACTTGATGCGGTTTATTATGGCATTCCAAAAGTTGAAACAGTAAAAAATTGGCAACAACAAGTGCCCCCAGATTTTACCTTTATTGTGAAAGCTTATGGGGGAATGACTGGACAAAAAGACTACGGAAAATTTTTTTCTTCTGAAGAAGAAATGTTTACCACGTTTAAAAATGCGTTTATGCCTTTAAAAGAAACAGGGCAACTGGGAATGATTTTGTTCCAATTTCCTAAAAGTTTTATTTATCACTCGGAAAGTTTTCTTTATTTAAATCGACTGAGACATTATTTGCCAGAGGTTAATATTGCAGTAGAATTTCGTCATGGGTCATGGTTTGAAGACAATAATTTTTTTAAAACCACTCATTTTTTTCAAGAACATCAGTTAAGTTTAGTCGCTGCAGATGAGCCTCAATTAAGTATTGCTCCAGTTCCTTTTGTTATTTTAAAAAGTACCTCCGATCTTTTAGTCCGACTTCATGGGCGGAATGTTTCTGGCTGGGTTTCTGGGGAGCCTCGTTTTAGAACCTTATATGATTATTCTTTAGAAGAATTGAAAGAATTAGTAGAAAAATTGCGTCCTTATGAAAATGATTTTAAAAATATTTATGTAATTTTTAACAATAATGCTGGTGGGGCAGCGGCGAAAAATTTGTTAACCTTTAAAGATTTATTGAAAGATCAAGTGGCAAAAAAACAACATAATCCCCAACAATTAGAACTTTTTTAGGAGGTGGCAAAATGGACAAGGTGATTAAAGCTGTTTTTTTTGATATTGATGGTACCCTTTTAAATAGTTCAGGAAAAGCCTTGGCCTCCACTAAAAAAGCCATTGAAGCGGCCAATAAAAAAGGAATTTTAGTAGGCGTCGCTACAGGAAGAGGACCTTATCGGTTAAATGCTCGCCTAGATTATTTGCCCATTGATATTTATATTACTTATAACGGCCAGCTGATTTATTCGACGATGCGCACTCTCTATGAAGAAACTTTTGATAAAAAATTGTTAGCTCGCTTGATTACTTTTGCAGAAAAAAATAATCGTCAAATGCTTTTTGGGACCCGTTATCAACTTTTAGGAAGCTATTTATTACGTTTTTCCCAACGAGGCAATATTCAAAAGTTAGTAAAACTTCTGCCACGCTGGTTTCCTGTAATGGCTTTTAGAAAATTTGTCACTATGTTTAAAAAAGTAACATTACCCACGAATTATGACCATTTACATTTACTAGAAAAACCTGTGTACCAATGTGTCATGCTGTCACCTATGGGAGAACTTTCTAAATTAAAAGAAGAATTTCCCGAATGTCATTTTACACGTTCTAATAAAATTACTGTGGATATTATTCCAAAAGGTGGCTCAAAACTTTCGGGTATAAAAAAAATAATCGCTCCTTTTGAAATTAATTTAGATGAAGTTATGGTATTTGGCGATTCATGGAATGATATTGAGATGCTTGAAGCAGCAGGCTTTGGCGTGGCCATGGGAAATGCGCCGAAAGAAGTGCAAAAAAGAGCCGCTTATGTGACAAAAAGTCATGATGAAGATGGGATTTATGAAGCCTTTGTGCATTTTGGAATCATTCAAGAGAAAAATTAAGGGCTTACTTTTTCAAAAAATTCTAAAAGAAGTAGTGATGAAACGGTGTATCTATGCTATAATTTCCTGTAGATGTCAAAAAATTTAGTCTTTATTTAACGTATAATAAAAAATTCAGGAAATGAAGAAATAACGGAGGAACAAAAATGGACAGCAATGTGATCATTTGGGTGGTTGTCGCCATCATTGTTTTGGCAGCGATCCTTTACCTAGTCGGGTATTTTTTGAAAAAGAGTAACAAAGAAAAATTAGATGCTTTAGAAGAGCGGAAAATTGCCCTTTTCGATTTACCTGTCATTGAAGAATTGGACGATGTGAAAAAAATGCACCTGGTGGGACAAAGCCAAAATACATTCCGAGAATGGAATCAAAAATGGCAAGAGCTGTCTACCACAAGTTTTGCTAATTTCGAAGGTCAACTTTTTGAAGCAGAAAGTTTAAACGACACATTTCATTTATTTAAAGTGAAAGATGCGATTACGGAAGTGGGAAATTCTTTAACCACTATGGAAACAGAAGTAGCGACGATTCGTCAAGGGATTAAAGAATTAGCTCAAAGTGAAGAAAATAACTCTTTAGCCGTACAACAAGCGTTAGATATTTATGATGAATTAAAACAAGATTCCAAAGAAAATGGGCAAAAATATGGCCCAGCCCTTCCTGAACTTAAAAAACAATTGAAAAATACTGAAAACAAATTTAATACGTTTGTTTCCTTAAACACTTCAGGAGATCCCATTGAAGCTAGAGATGTGTTAGAAGAAGCTGAAAAGAAAACTTATGAAATGCAAGAAATCATGGGACAAATTCCTGATAAATTTGCTCTTCTTCACGAAACTTATCCAGGACAAATGGATGAAATTAAAGAAACCTTCAATCGGTTAACTAAAGAACAATATGTTTTTCCTGATAATGCCTTAGAAACTAAAATTAAAAATGTCGATAGCCACATTAAATCTGCTTTAAAAGATTTAGAAAAAATTGAAATTGACAGTGTCGACACTGCTAATGTTCAAATTGAAGGAAAAATTGACGAGTTATACGATGAATTAGAAAAAGAAATGAAAGCCAAAATTTATGTGGATGAAAATCAAATTAAATTAAAAGAATACATCCAACATGCTGAAGGCAACAATCATCAATTACTTATTGAACTAGACCATGTATCTCAAAGCTATACCTTAACTAAAAATGAATTAGGAAGAACTCGTGGCTTCCAAGGACAAATTGAAGAAGTGACACGACAATATAATGAATTAGAACCAAAACTAACTCATCATGAAGTGCCTTATTCACAGGTCGTTGATTTTTATCAAAATACGTATGATCTTTTAGCAGATATTGAAAGCCAACAAGTAGATATTTCTCAAGGTCTCATCGCTTTACGAGAAGGGGAAAAAGAAGCGCAAGAAAAAATTGATGACTTTGAATTTAAATTAAGAAACTTAAAACGCTATGTGGAAAAACAAAGATTACCTGGACTTCCAGGAGATTACTTAGAATTTTTCTTCGTGGCCACTGATCACGTGGAAGATTTAAGTAAGGAATTAAACAAAATTCGCATTAACATGGAAGATGTGAACCGCTTAGTTAATTTCTGTGAAGATGATTTACGCGTCTTAGAAGAAAAAACTCACGATTTGGTAGATTCCGCTGCTTTAACGGAACAAATGATGCAATATGCAAATCGTTATCGTTTTACAAATGACAGTGTAAAAATGTCCATTGAAAAAGCGTTAAACTTATTCTCTAAAGATTATCGTTATCAAGATGCTTTAGATGAAATTGGCACAACTTTAGAAAGAGTGGAACCAGGTGCTGTAAAACGCATTGAATCTTTCTATTATGATCACCAAGATCAATATTAAAAAATAAGCAGTAAGGAAAGAAAAATTCTTCCTTACTGCTTATTTTTTCAAGAAAATTTTCATAAAAGAGTATTTTTCTCTCTTTTTTTAAAAAAAACAGGTATAATGAAATTAAACTATAAGAAAGGAGTTGTAACGATGAGAAAATATTTTGCTGAATTTTTAGGGACCTTTATGTTAGTTTTTCTTGGAACCGGAACAGTAGTCATTGCTGGAGGAGATACTTTAGCTATTGGTTTAGGTTTTGGTTTAGCCATTACGATTATGGCTTATGCTGTAGGAGGCGTTTCTGGTGGACAATTTAATCCAGCAGTAACTTTGGCCATGATGATTAACAAACGGACGAGTGTGAAAGACGGAATTATTTATTGGGTTTCGCAATTTTTAGGCGCTATTGCTGCTTCTGGATTTTTATCTATCTTTATTAAAGCGTTAGACCTTCCGTCCGATGGTTTTGGTCAAACAGATTTCCCTGATATTTCTGCAGGTACTGCCTTTTTATTTGAAGCTGTGATTACCTTCTTATTTATTTTTGTGATTTTAATGGTCACAAGTAAAAAATATGGTAATAGCACAATGGCCCCTGTTGCCATTGGTTTAGTTTTAAGCTTTTTAATTATTGTTGCTTTAAACTTAACTGGTGGTTCTTTAAACCCTGCTAGAAGCTTTGGACCTGCTATTTTTGCTGGTGGCTCTGCTTTAAGTCATTACTGGGTTTACTTATGTGCACCATTAGTTGGAGCGGTAGTTGCTGCTATTTGTGGCAAATTAATGGGCAGTGAAGAAGAATAATTTTAAAGAAGTTCTGAGACAGAAAATGTTTCAGAACTTTTTTTTAAACACATTTTTTGCAATTTTTTCTTTTCTTTGGGAGAATTAAAGCAGAACATAAAAGGAGGAGAGTCCATGAGTTTACAAGAAACATATACCTTAGTTAATGGTGTTAAAATTCCTAAAGTAGGATTTGGCACTTGGCAAACCCCAGATGGTGATGTGGCCGAAACAGCAGTGTTACAAGCTCTTGAAGCAGGCTATCGTCACATTGACACAGCCCAAGGATATCACAATGAAGAAAGTGTGGGTCGCGGGATTAAAAAATCGGGGATTCCTCGTGAAGAAATTTTTATTACCACGAAACTTTGGAATGGCTATCACACTTATGAAGCTTGTAAAAAAACTTTTTATGAATCTTTGGAAAAATTACAAACTGATTATGTGGATTTATTTTTAATTCACTGGCCTAATCCAATTGCTTTTAGAGATCATTGGGAAGAGGCTAATGCTGAAACTTGGCGAGCTATGGAAGAATTATATGAAGAAGGTAAAATTAAAGCCATTGGGGTTTCTAATTTTATGGTGCGTCATTTAATTGCTTTAGAAAAAACCGCAAAAATTGCTCCTATGGTAAACCAAATTAAATTAACTATTGGGCAAACCCAAGATGAGTTAGTGGCTTATTGTCAACAAGAACAAATTCTTCTAGAAGCTTATTCACCTCTTGGAACGGGAAAAATTTTTGAAGTGCCAGAAATGAAAGATATGGCAGAAAAATATCATAAATCCATTGCTCAAGTGGCCTTACGTTGGTCTTTACAACATGACTTTTTACCTTTACCAAAATCTGTGACGAAAGAAAGAATTATTGAAAATACTGACATTTTTGACTTTGAAATTGACGAAAAAGATATGATTTTCTTAGATAGTCTAAAAGATGTGGCTGGAGTGCAATCTAATCCAGATGAAACTGACTTTTAAAAAAATGAAAAAGACGTAGGACTTTATAATCGTCCCGCGTCTTTTTTATAAATAAAGAGCTAGTTTTTCTTTTAATTGGTAAATCGTTCTTTTAGGATCTCCACAATTATCTTGCACAATTAAATGGGGGAAATCTTTTTTCAATTGATCTAGTTGTTTTAATTCTTTTTTGAAAATACTTAAACGAATATTTTCCTCAGCTTCTGACAAATGCCGTCTCTTTAAGCGTTTTAAAAGAGTTGCTTCGTTGATTTTTAAATATACTGGAACTAAAGGATATAATTTTTTTTCTAAATGATAAAATCCTGGCACCGTCACAATAGCAAAAGCCGGTTTATTTTGTGTTTTATTAAACACTTCTTTTTTTTGTGTGCCGTAATAAAAACCAGCATATTCATCTGTTTCTAAAAAAGCATCGTTGCTTTTTAAATTGAGAAACTCTTCTTTTGAAAGAAAGTAATAATCTTTCCCATGTCGTTCTCTAGGACGCTTTTGCCGCGTAGTTGTGGTGATGATTTTTTGATTTTTTTGAAATATTTTTTCTGAAATGAAGGTCTTTCCTGATGTGGAAGGGCCCATAAAACAAATAATAGGATGCAACAAAGGCTCCATGATTTCCCACCTTTTTTCTTTCTTCCCTTGATTTTAACACAAGACGTCCTTAAGAATAAATGCTATTGATTTATTTTACAAGGAAAATATTTTCCGCTAAACTAAAGGCTAAGGAAGTGAGTGTTACGGAAGCTATTTTAGAGATTAATTTGCCTATTGATTTATGTTATCATCTTCTTCCTCAACTAGGAGACGTGAGAGAAATTTTTCCTATTAACCAAGGGCAACTCACCTATGTTGCTTTTTCCAAAGGGTATAGTATTTTTTTTAAAAATCGTCTTTTGGAAGTAGGGGAAGATCATTTATTTTCCTCAGAAGATGACAATTATTATCTTGGTCCCAATGAATATTTTAAAAAAGTCGCTGATCATTTTATTCACTTAAAATCAGGAGAAGTTGTGAAAAAAGTTGCTGTTTCCTTGAATCAACTTTATTTAAAAGAACAAGGAGCAGGATTTTTAGAGTTAGGGAAAAATTTAGTGAAGAAAAAAGCCCCTGTTCCCAAAGAACCTATGGAATTTATTGGGATTTCTGAGAAAGAATTTCTACCCTATAAAAACATTACGACCCCTAGTGGAAAATTATGCGGAAGTTATGCGTCAGTGGTTTTATTTTCTTATTTACAAGATCATCTGATGCTTACATTGCCCACTACGCTTCGGAAAATCGGTCAAAAAAAGACGGATTTATTAGCAGAAAAATTAATTTATTTTATTCAAAAACATGGTCTACCCACAGTTCCTTTTCAAGTAGCCCTTGGCTGGAAAAGATTTTTTCATTATTATCATATAAAACAAGGAGTCTTTTTCCAAAACTTTGGAGCGAGAAAAACCAGTGAAAAACTCCTTCAAGAAAAAAATCCTTTTTTACTAGGAGTATTACGTATTTTCCGCTCAGAATATGGAAATCACTGGGTAGTATGTTATGCTTATGGCACTTATGAAGGGCAAACTTTTTACAAAATTCATGATAATTGGGGCAATTATGAAAAAATTATTGCTGCTACTTTAGGAAATGGCATTGTAGCCATAAAAAACAATGTAAAAGTATAAGAATTTATGGTATGTTACTCATAGAGTTTAGTTAAAAGTGGAGGGAATTATGACAAATCAAGAACCTATGAAAATTTTTAGCTTACAAGCTAACCGGCCCTTGGCAGAAAAAATTGCCGAACACATTGGGCAACCTTTAGGAAAATGCACCGTTAATCAATTTAGCGATGGAGAAATTCAAATTAACATTGAAGAAACGGTGAGAGGCTTTAATGTATTTGTCGTTCAAGCCACTAATGATTCAGTGAATGATAATTGGTTGGAACTTTTAATTATGATTGATGCCTTAAAAAGAGCCAGTGCCAAATCTATTTGTGTGGTCATTCCTTATTATGGTTATGCTAGACAAGATCGAACAGCTAAACCAAGAGAACCGATTACGGCTAAACTTGTGGCCAATTTGTTACAAGTAGCTGGAGCTGATCGAGTGTTGACTTTAGATCTTCACGCAGTGCAAGTTCAAGGATTTTTTGATATTCCAGTGGACAACTTGTTTACAGTGCCACTTTTTTCCAATTATTATTTAGAAAAAAATCTCGACTTAGATAATTTAGTCGTTGTGGCTCCTAAAAATTCTGGTATTAAAAGAGCGCGCTCTTTAGCCACTGATCTTGATGTGCCTATTGCCATTATTGATTATTTCTTAGAAGATGATGGAACGTCTACAGGGTACATTATTGGGGATGTAAAAAATAAAATTTGTATTATGATTGATGATATTTGTAATACAGGTGTGACTTTTTCTAAAGGGGCAGAAATTTTAGCTGAAGGGGGAGCCAAAGAAATTTACGCTTGTGCTTCTCACGGTATTTTCTCTGGGAATGCTAAAGAAATTTTAGCCAAAGCACCTTTTAAAGAATTGTGTGTCACTGACTCTGTTTTAATTGAACCTGGAGTATTAAAAGACAAATTAGTGCAAGTTTCTGCAGCACCATTAATGGCAGAAGCTATTCACCGGATTGAAACCAATACTCCAATGTCTCCATTATTTAAATTACACAAAAAATAAAAAAATCTAGGGCGAAATTTGCCCTAGATTTTTTATTTTACTTAAGAAGGTGAAGAAAATTTTTCGGTTTTTCTTTATTAAACCTAGGT
>CAMJVA010000041.1 GCA_946409145.1 uncultured Enterococcus sp.
TTTAAAATCTTCATTTAAGATAAAACGTGCTATACTTTTTTCACTAAAGAGGTAAAGGAGAAAGGTATGAATAAATTATTTTCCTATGAATTCGGCAAAATTTATGATTTATATTTAGCCAAAATTACAAGAAAAAATCGGCAAGAAACGGAGCTTTTAGATGTTTTAAGTTGGTTAACTGGATTTACAAAAGAACAATTAACAAAAGAAGAACTCAGGAAGCAAACCTTAGAAGAATTTTTTCAAAAAGTGACACCTAATCCAAACATTGCCCAAATTAAAGGCCTTGTGTGCGGTGTGCGAGTGGAAAATTTAACGGATCCTTTAGAAAAACAAATTCGCCAAATGGATAAAGTGGTGGATGAACTAGCCAAAGGAAAAACCGTTGAAAAAATTACTTTTCAAGGCCAGTAATTTTATTAAATGTTATACTAAAGACGAGACAAAAAAAGATGGTAAGACATTTGTCTTACCATCTTTCAGGCTTTTGCCCCTGCCAAGGTAATTTTATTATAACCTTAATTTAAAAAAGATACAGTAAAAAATTGCGAAAGGAGAAACAAAGTGACTTTATTAGAAATTGGCGGAAGACTTTTACTAGCTCTGGCTTTAGGCGGGTTAGTCGGCTTTGAAAGAGAATTTAAAAATCGTCCAGCAGGAATTAAAACCCATATTTTAGTAGCCATGGGAGCGTGCGTCATTGCTTTAATTCAACAAGAAATTACTTACCAAGCTTTACAAACAGCTACTACTTATCCTAATTTAGTCGGTGTGGTTCGTTCTGATGAAGCAAGATTAATTGCGCAAGTAGTTTCTGGAGTTGGTTTTTTAGGAGCTGGAACGATTATTGTGACCAAACGTTCTGTCATTGGACTTACCACCGCAGCTTCCATTTGGGCAGTGGCCGGCTTAGGTCTTGCCTGTGGTATGGGGTATTATGATATTGCTATTATGGGTTCAGTGGGTTTGCTTTTAGCTTTAACTATGATGAATCGTTTGATTAATAAAATTCCTATGTCTAAAAAAATTGAAATTAAATACACCCATAAAGAAGAAACTCAAGAATACATTCACCAATATTTTAAAAAGAATAAAATTAAAGTGGTAGATGTGAATTTTACTATGGAGCAAAGCCAGGATAAAAAAGTATACACTAATATTTATACAGTGGATCTGCCTCATCGCCTAGATTATCCCCAAGTGATTGAGGATTTATCTTCTTTAGCGCATATTGTAAAAATTAGAACCAATAAGCTATAACTAAAAAAATAAGACCGCTCAAACCACTTGCTAAAAAATTTACTCCATCATTTCTTAAAAATGGCTGACCTGCTAAAAGCTGGTCAGTCTTTTTTTCGGTAATTTGCCCATTAGGAGTTAAAAATTTTCCTTGAAATAGTCCTAAAAAAGAATCTATTAAATTACCTAAAAAACCACAGAAAACAATGCCTAAAAAATATTTCAAAGGAATTATTTTTACTGGTTGGAAAAATAAAATAAATAAGATACTCATGAAAGTGGGTAAAATAATGGCGGCAATAAAACTAGCTCCAGTCCCTAAAAGACTCATGCCACCAGAAAGTCCTGGGGAAACTTTTTTTAATTTAAAATTATACACAGGGCCATTAGAAAATTGTCCCACTTCAGAAGCGACTGTATCAGAAAAAGAAGCTGTTAAAGTGGTTATGGCAGCAGCGTAAAATAAATCTTTGGAAAAGATATTACCTAAAGTAATAAAAATAAGTGTGGGAAAACTATTCGCAAACACTTGCCAAAAATCTCGTTGTCCACCTTTTTCAGCAAAAGAATTCTCTGTTTTTTGGAAAATTTTTTGAAAAAATTGAATCAGTGCACTACCTAAAAAGAGGAATAAAAAGCCACCCCAAAAAGGAAGAGGGGCAAAATTTAGAAGAAAAATAATTAAAAGACCCAAGGCCCAAAGTCCACTGACTGTGAGCCAATGTTTAATAAAAGCGACCATGAGTAAAAGTAGGGCAAAAATTATGGAAAAAATCATCTTCCTCATCACCTTTGAAGTATTTTTTCCCCTTGTTCCCCTAGCTATTTAGAAAATAGGTAGGTAAAATAAAGAGGAAAAGGAGGGGATAAAATGCGTTTTTTACAAGTGAGTGATCTTCATTTAGATCGTCCCTTTACAGGCATCACTAAAGCCTCACCAGCTTTTGAAAAAGCGGTTATGGCAGAAAATAAAAGAAGTTTTGCAGAAATTATTCAACTGGCCCTGGATAAAAAAGTCCAGTTGGTTTTATTTTGTGGGGATACGTTTCACAGTCCCCACTTACCTTTAGCCACTCAAAGTTTTTTTATTGCTGGTTTAAATCAATTAGCTGAAAAAAATATTCAAGTGGTTATAACTTTTGGAAACCATGATTATTATACTAAAGAACGTTTTTTACTTCCGCTACCTGAAAATGTTCATTTGTTTACAAAAGAAGAAGTGGAAGTCAAAAGTTTTACCTTTGAAGATGAAATAATTGAAGTGGCTGGCTTCAGTTATAATCATCCCACATTACCGATTAATATGGGAGAAAAATTCCCTAAAAAAGGGAAAAATTTTCGCATTGGTATTTACCATGGAGAAGAAAAATTAAAAGGAGTCTATGCTCCTTTTCAAAAAAAACAATTAGCTAGCTTAAATTATGATTATTGGGCATTAGGCCATATTCATGTGCCAGAAGTTTTATCTTTTGCACCTCCCATTATTTACCCAGGGACGCCTGTAGGCCACACGAAAAAAGAAACCCAAGTGAAAGGGGTAGTTTTAGGAGAAGTAATGAAAGGAAAAGAAGTTAAATTTTCCTTTTTACCAGTTAGTCAAATTAATTATACTAGTTTAACTATTAGGCTAGGTCAAAACCCAAAAGAATTTTTAAACCACATTACAGGAGAACTTAACCAGTTAAGCCCTCAGTGGCATATTTTAAGTTTAACTTTAACTGGAGAAAACTTAGACGAAGAATTTACAACGAGTTTTTTAAAAGGGGAATTAGCTGAGTTTTTAAAAGGAGAGCTTAAAAAAAATTATCCCAAACTTTATTTACAGGAGTTAAAGCTTTTAGATCACGGAAAAGAAAAAATTTACTTACCTATTGAAAAAGAGCTTTTAGTTCCTTATGAAAAATTATATCAAGAAAGAGAAGTGTTCCAAGACTTTTTCCCAGAATTTTCGGCCTATAAAGAATTACGGGCTCTTTTAGTAGACGAAGAATTTAAAAAGGACGTTTTAAAGGACGTTTTTAACACCATGAACGAGGATTTTTCTTTTAAGGAGGAGGACAAATGGAACTTTTAAAAGCGGAAATTGTTGGCTTTGGAAAATACCAACAAAAAGTTTTTGATTTTTCTTCCGGTCTTACCTTAATTTTTGGGGAAAATGAGGGAGGAAAATCCACTTTATACCAATTTATTTTAACGATGCTTTTTGGCTTTCCTAAAAAAAGTCGCGGAAAAAAAGATTATACTCCAAAAAGTGGAGCACGCTTTGGGGGACATTTAGAATTATTAACCTCTTTTGGTAAGGTTCGCATTTCTCGGTTTAAAGATGAAAAACACGTACAGGTTTATTTAAATGGTCAACTGGGAAATGAGAATTTGTTGAAAAATATTTTAAAACCGTTAACCAAAGAAAATTATGAAAAAGTCTTTTCTTTTCAACAAGAGCAATTGTCCTCTTGGGATAATTTATCAGAAGAGGAATTGCAAAAGCTTCTTTTATCCTTAGGTCTTTTAGGAAGTAACGACTTTTTAAATGTGCAAAAAAGTTTAAACAGCGACCAACAAAAAATCTTTAAAAAAACAGGCCGCCAACCCTTGCTTAATCAAAAATTAGCCCAAGTACCTCTTTTAGAAGAAAAAATTGCCCAAAAAGAAGCACAGGAAAATACCTATGAAACCTTAAGAGAAAACCAGAAAAATTTAGAAAAAGAGATTGCTCAATTAAAAAACACTCTTTTTAATCAGCAAGAGCAATTAAAAGCAGCCCAAAAAAAAGTATTAGCGGCTCCTTTGGAAAAAGAATTAGGGGAAATTCCAGCTATTTCTTTACCTTTAAGAAAAGAAGAAGAAAAAGAGTTAGAGGATCTTTTTATACAATATGAGGAAAAAGAGCGAAAACTCACTTTTTTAGAAAATGAACGCCAAAAAAGAACTGGGGAAGAGACGATTTTTGGGCAAGATTTTTATGTTTATTTAAGTAAGGAAGAAGAAATCAAAACTATTACAGAAAGTAAACCAGAATTTTTAGCTAAAAATAATCACTTAACCCATTTAGAAACCTTGTATCAAGGAAAAAAAGAACAATTAAACTTATTGGAACAACAATTTCACTTTGATCCGAAAAATCCTCCAAAGCCTTTTTCCAAAGAACAAAAAGAAATCTTAAAAGAGGCCTTAGAAAAATATTATCAGGAAAAAAATGCTCAAGACAAAAATCTAGGCAACTTCTCTTTTCAACAAAAAAAATATGTGCCTTTTTATGTTGGAATAGGTATTATTTCTCTTATTTTCACTCTTTTTTTACCCCCTGTTGGAAAAGTTATTAGCTTACTTTTTTTAGGAGGAAGTATTATTTTAGGCTATAAAAGTCTCACAACAGTAGAGAAAGTTTCTCAAAATAATTTGGCAAACTGGGAAGAGGAATTTAAACAAATTCAAAAAGGCTACCACCTAGGAAACTACCCTGTAAAAGACATGTTAGAAAAAGAGCCACTTCCAGAAAAATATACGAAAAACTTAGAAGAAATGAGAGCAATTACTGAAGAAATCGCAGAAATTAAAGAAAGCTTTTTTTCTTTTCAGCAAAAAATTCGGCAACTCTTTCCTGATTTAAAACCAGGAACCTTATTTGATAATTTAGCAGAAATAAGTCTTTTAAATGAAAAAATGGGCCAAATTAAATTTGCTAAAAATCAACAAGGAGTAGTCAAACTTCAAGAACAAATTTTAACGTTGAAAAAAGAAAGCCAAAGAATTGAAAATAAGGGACAAAAATTATTGCAAAAAGCCCAACTTACCTTTTTATATCAAGTGCCAAAAGCTTTAAAAATTTGGGGAGAACAACGAGCTTTATTAGAGCGAAAAACCTTTTTGCAACAACAACTTAAGGACTTTTCTTTAGCAGAAGGGGACTTTCCTGACCCTGCCTTTTTTGAAGAAAAAATTACACAGTTAGAAAAAATGTTGCAAGAAAAAAATGAGCAATTTCAAGAACAACAAGTGACACTGAATCATTTAAAAGAAGATGGAACGTTATCTGTTTTACTCCAGGAAAAAGAAAATCTTTTGTCAGAAATTAAAGAACTGGCTCAAAAATATAGTGTTTTAAAAGTTACGGAAAATTTATTGCAAGATTTATCTAGTGAAATGAGTCAACAGCAATTACCCCATTTATTACAAAAAGCTGGTTCTTATTTTGCTATTTTAACGAATCATCATTTCAAAAAAATTATTTTAAAAGAAGATCGTTTTTCTGTTCAAGATAATTTTGGTGTGCTTTGGGAAATAAAAGATCTTTCCACTGGTACAAAAGACCAACTTTTTATGAGTTTTCGTCTTGGTTTTTTAACCATTGGGAGACAAAAAGTTCTCGCTCCTGTTATAATTGACGATGGATGGCTTTATTATGACGCCAACAGAAAAGAAAAGTTGTTTCAAGTATTGCAAGAAATGAGTCGCAGCTGTCAAATTATTTTATTGTCTTCTGATAAGTGGATGAAAGATCAATTTTTATCCCACAAAGAAAATATTCAAGTGTTAAACACAGCTTGGGAGGAATTATGAAAAAATTACTAGAATTAGCCGTAGATGAAACCTTTGAAATTTTTGTTTTAATTAAAGGAGCAGAAGTGCGCCTTGCTAAAAACGGAAAAAAATTTATTGCTTTTACTTTCCAAGACACCACTGGCACTATTGATGGAAAATTCTGGGATGCTTCAGAAGAAGACATTGCTCGTTTTACTCCAGGAAAAGTTGTCTTACTTAATGGAAAAAGAGAAGTGTATCAAGGAAATCCTCAAGTAAAAATTTTTAAAATGCGTGAAGCAAAAGAGACGGAACCTTACCAAGTAGGACAATATATTGAAAAAGCGCCTTTAGAAAAAAGTGTGATGGAAGAAGCCTTTAGTCAATATTTATTTAAAATAGAACGAGCCTCTTGGAACCGAATCGTCCGGTTTTTACTTACAAAATTTCATGAAGAATTTTTTGAATTCCCTGCAGCTAAACGATTGCACCACGCTTTTTACGGGGGGCTAGCTTATCATACTTTAACCTTATTGCATTTATCAGAAAGCATCGTGAAAGAATATGAAAAAACGATTCCAGTGAATTCTTCTTTACTATATGCAGGATGCATTATTCATGATTTAGGAAAAGTTTTGGAACTCACAGGCTACACCAGTACTAATTACACTTTAGCCGGGAACTTAATCGGCCATTTGGTATTAATTGATGAAGAAATTATTGCTGCTTGTAAAGAGTTAAAAATTGATCCAAAAGATGAAGATGTGATTTTATTACGCCATATGGTTTTAAGTCATCACGGAAAAAGAGAATTCGGTTCCCCTGTTGTGCCACAACTTCTTGAAGCAGAAATTTTGCATCAAGTAGATAATTTAGATGCTTCCATGCAAATGATGAATAATGCGTTGAAACAAACTGGACCAAATGAATACTCAGAACGGGTTTTTGGCTTAGACAATCGGAATTTTTTCCGCCCAGAAATTTAAATAAAGAAGATTTTGTATTTTCATTTAAAAAGCTCGCCTTTTAGGCGGGCTTTTTTAAACTGAAAGGAGTTAATTTTTCTTTGAGAGCTAATGGAGCTCGTTTAACATTTCTAGCTTAAAAAGGCAATTTATTTTTAATAATAGTTGAAATCCTTTACACTGAGAAAAAGGAGGGAGTATCATGACAGACCCTAAATTAGTCAATCCAAGAAAACTTTTTAATACAAAAGAATTTTTAGAACAAAAGCAAACTGGTTTGACCTTGCAAAATAAAATGTCGCCTAAACCAGATTGTGGAGAAGAAAGTTATGTAGGAAACAGTCGTCTTTTAAATCGTCGGGTTTTAATTACTGGAGGAGATTCAGGAATTGGCCGCGCCGTAGCCATTGCTTTTGCAAGAGAGGGAGCAGATATTGCCTTAAATTTTCTTCCAGGAGAAGAAGACGACGCCAAAGAAGTCGCTGATTTTATTGAAAAAGCAGGAAGAAAAGTTTATTTACTGCCTTATGATTTAAAAAAAGCATCTTCCCCTAAAAGAATTGTAGAAGAAGCTTATGAAAAATTAGGAGGCTTAGATACTCTAGTTTTAAATGCTGCGCAACAAATTGCCCATGAAAAATTAGCCGATTACCAAATAGAAGATGTAAAAGAAACTTTTCAAGTGAATGTTATTTCTCTTTTTGCTGTAATTCAAGCAGCCGAAAAATATTTACCAGAAGGAGGCTGTATTATTAATACCACCTCAGTTCAAGCCTTTGATCCTGCACCACATTTATTAGACTATGCAGGGACAAAAAGTGCCATTGCCAACTTAACCATTTCTCTAGGAAAATATTTTGTTACAAAAGGAATTCGCGTCAACGCCATTGCACCAGGTCCCATTTGGACGCCTCTTCAGTTAAATCTTGGACATTTAAAAGGTCAACTAAAAGGATTTGGTCAAGATGCACCTATGGGTCGCGCCGGTCAGCCAGTGGAACTTTCCCCTTTATATGTTTATCTGGCTTCTAATGAGGCCAGTTATGTGACAGGACAAATTTTTGGAGTAACTGGGGGAAAAAGAATAAATCTTTAAAGAAACATACTGGGAGTGGGAAGACTTAGTCCTACTCCCTTTTTTAGTTTTTAAAAAAATTTTACCAAGAGTGCCCGAAAAATTTAGGTAAAAATAACTCCAGGGAGTTTTTGTTTTAAAATGAAGACGAAACTTTTTATGATAATAAAATGAAAAAATAATTATAAGAAGTCTGGTTTTTCTTTTTTTAATCAGGTATGATTAGAAAAAAAGTTAGGGAGGTTACTATGCTAGAAGTTAAAAATTTAGTGAAAACTTTTGGAGATTTTACTGCTTTAAATAATGTTAGTTTCACTATTCCAGAAGGAAAAATTTTAGGACTCATTGGGCAAAATGGAGCAGGAAAAACAACGACTTTTCGGCTTATTCTGAATTTTTTAAAAGCAGATGAAGGTAAAGTCAATTGGAATGGTCACGCTTTAACTCAAAAAAATTATAATGAAATTGGTTATTTACCAGAAGAAAGAGGATTATATCCTAAAGTGACCATTGAAAATCAGTTGCTTTATTTTGCTCAATTACGAGGAAAAACGAAAAAAGAAATTGTCCCAAAAATTGATGAATGGATGGACCGCTTTGAAGTAAAAGGAAAAAAGACGGATAAAGTTAAAAGTTTGTCAAAAGGAAATCAACAAAAAGTTCAACTTATTGCTACTTTAATTCATGAACCAAAATTAATTATTTTAGATGAGCCTTTTTCAGGTCTTGATCCAGTTAATGCAGAACTCTTAAAAGAAGGCATTTTATCTTTAAAAGAAAAAGGTTCTTGTGTGATTTTTTCTTCTCACAATATGGATAATGTGGAAAAAATTTGTGACCATTTAATAATGCTTAAAAATGGCGAAATGGTTTTAGATGGTCCAGTGCAACAAATTCGCGAAAGTTTCGGGCGAACAAAAATCTTCTTAGAAAGTCATGAACCTTTAGAAAATTTACTTCATCTTCCTGGAGTGGAAAAAGGACGTTTAAGAGAAGATGGGGTGACTGAATTGACCTTAAGTGATCCAGAAGCTGGGAAAGACGTTTTTCAATTAGTGACTAAAAATGGTTATATTTCAATGTTTAATCAACAACCTCCCACTTTAGAAGAAATTTTTAAAATGAAAGCGGGGGATTCCCATGAGTAAATTTTGGATTATTGTAAAAGATGTGTATCAAAAAAATGTTAAGACGTTTTCTTTTTGGTTGATGCTTTTAGTCCCATTTTTAATGATTGGTTTTATTTATGTAGTGGGTTACTTTGCTTCTGGAGGATTTGATCAAGACAATCTGGCTTTAGTTTCAAAAGACACAGCTTTAGTTGAAAAAGTGAAGAGTGATTTAAAAGATGATTTTTCTCTTGAAGAAATGACGCAAAAAGAAGCATCTCAAGCTTTGGAAAAAGAAAAAATTGATGGGTATTTAATTTTAGAAAAAAAAGATGAGACCCTTTCTGGAAAATTAATTTCCACAACGAGTCTCGGTTCCACTTCACAAAGTAGCATTCAACAAGTTTTAAATGCTATTTCTCAAGAAGAAAAAATGAATGCCATAGGACTCACTCCTGAACAATTACAAGAAGTCAGTCAAGGAGCGGATTTTTCTTATGAACGAGTGAATTTTGAAAATGGTCAAGAAGTGGCCGATGAATCTAATGAAGAGTTACAATATGGCGTGAGCTTTGTGTTAGTCATTTTAATTTTTATTGTGGTGTTAACATATGGTTCCATTATTGCACAAGAAATTGCCTCAGAAAAAGGCACACGAATTATGGAAGTCATTTTATCTTCCACCACGGCCCAAACTCATTTTTACGGGAAAATTGTAGGAGTTATTTTAGTTGCTTTAACCCAATTTGTTTTATATGGCATTGTGGCAGTGGCAGCGTGGCCATTTCTAAAAAAACAAGAAATAGTTGCTAGCTTCTTAGAAAATATTGATTTGTCTCATTTATTAGGAACGTACTTAATTTATGACGTGTTATTCTTTTTCTTAGGGGTTTTAATTTATTGCGTTTTAGCTGCACTATGTGGTTCTTTAGTAAGTAAAACAGAAGATGTGGCCAAGGCGATTATTCCAGTGACTTATTTATCTTTAGCTGGCTATTTAATAGGAATTTCCATTGGAACAAGTAATCCACAAAATATTATTGTGAAAATTACTTCTTTCATTCCGTTTCTTTCTTCATTTACTATGCCTATTCGAATAGCGTCTAATACAGTAGGTTTTGGAGAAATAATATTGTCTCTAGGAATTTTAGGAATTGCTACTGTTGGTCTCATGCTTTTCTCTGCACAAATGTATAAAGGAAATGTTTTAATTTATAGTGAAGGGGGCATTTTTAAGTCCCTAAAACAATCCTTAAAATTATTAAAAAAACAAAAAGCACATTAG
>CAMJVA010000042.1 GCA_946409145.1 uncultured Enterococcus sp.
AAAGTCATCAGAAGTTATCGTCCAGATATTTCCATGGATTTTGCTAATCGCATTGGAACTAAAGCCGCTTATCAAGTAAAAGATGAAGACGAACTAGATGAAATAGAAGACAGTATTGCAAAAATTCGTCTTGCAGAAAATTTACAATAAAAAAATATCTAAAAAAGCAGTCGTAACCCAAGTTACGGCTGCTTTTCTTCATAGTAATCGGCTTTTATTTTAATGAAAGATTCAAAAAGTTGAAGAAAATGAAAAAGCCGAGCGCGATTTTCAAATTCTTCACGGCTTTGGGGTAAGGGCATTTGTTCATAGGAAATATACACTTTTTGGATACTTTTTAAAATTTCTTTTCCATCGTTTTCAGTAGAGAGATTTTCAGCAGTATAAAAAAGTAGCTGACGAATTTTTTGGGAGTGGTTTTTATCAATGGTGATTTTTTCTAAAGAAGTAATCATATCTTTTAAAAAATTAGCTTGTAAACGTCGCATATGAAAGTAGTCTAAATAATAATTATCTTGATTGAATAATTGATTTTCCATTTGAATTTTAGCTTCTTTTTGACTTTTTATAATAAAAGTAGAAATTTCCTGACATTTAGCAAAAAGCTGAGTACTTTTTTCATTGGTTAAAAAATCAGCCATTTCTTGTAAAATATCTTTAAATAAAGTTTCAATAATCAATTGATTTTCTTTAATTTTTTTCTCCTTATCAGGCATGTATAAATTCATTAAAAGAGCTAATCCCACACCAATAATCATGAGAAAAAATTCGTTTTTAATCATTTGCAAAGACAAACTTTTTTCTACTAAGTAATGGGTCACTAAAACAGAACTTACAGAAATGCCTTCTTCTAATTTAAAGTAAGAAGAAATTGGAAGGAAAAATAATAAGTAAATTCCAAAAGCAAAAGGAGTGAAGCCTAAAAGTGTAAAGGAAAGAAAAGCAATAACTGTGGCTAAAGTTAAAGATAAAAGACGAGAAAAACCTGTTTTTAAAGTGGAACGTTTCGTATTAGTCACACTTAAAAGGGCGATAATTCCAGCTGAGGGAGGATAGAGTAAGTTAGTGGCTTGGGCTAAAAAAATAGCCAAAGTGGCACTTAAAACTGTTTTGACCGTCCTTAAACCGAGTCTCATTGAACACCTCCTAAAGATTGTTTTTTTCTTTTATCATAGCATGAAGTGTTAAATATATCTTCGGAATTATTTTTCAGGAAAATTTTTACAAAATATTCAAATTTAGCAAGAGATTTTTTGCTATAATGAATAAAAAGTAGGTGAAAGTATGCGCGTTGTTGCAGGAAAATTTAAAGGAAGACCTTTAAAAAGTTTACCAGGAAATAATACCCGTCCCACAACAGATAAAGTAAAAGGGGCGATTTTTAATATGATTGGCCCTTATTTTTCTGGTGGAGTGGCTTTAGATCTTTATGGAGGTTCTGGTTCTTTAGGCATTGAAGCAGTGTCTCGTGGCTGTACACAAGCAGTGATTGCTGATATGAATCAAGGAGCTATAAAAATTATCAAAGAAAATGTTTCTTTAACCAAAGAAGGAGAGCATTTTTTAGTATGGAAAACGCGAGATAAACAAACTTTAAAAAAAGCAGCTGAAAATAATTTGCAATTTTCTTTAGTTTTCTTAGATCCTCCTTATGCAAAACAAAAAATTCAAGAAATCATTAGTTTGCTTTTAGAATTAGATTTACTTTTACCTGGAGCTTGGGTTGTTTGTGAAACAGATAAAGGAGTCACCTTAGATGACATTCCCCAACTCACTTATTACAAAGAACAAACTTACGGTATTAGTAAAGTTACTTTATATCAAAAAGGAGAATAGTCTGTGAAAAAAATTGCTTTATTTCCCGGAAGCTTCGATCCACTTACCTTGGGACATTTAGATTTAATTACTCGAGGAAGTGGGTTATTTGATGAAGTGATTGTGGGAATTTTTACCAATACCAATAAAAAAAGTTGGTTTACTCCAGAAGAAAAATTAACCTTAGTTAAAGAAAGTGTCCAGCACTTACCCAATGTGAAAGTTATTTTACAAGATCAAGAATTAACTGTGGACAGTGCTAAAAAACTCCATGCTCAGTTTATGCTTCGGGGGATAAGAAGTGTTAAAGACTTAGAATATGAACGAGACATTGCGAGTATGAATCAACATTTAGAAAAAGAAATTGAAACAGTTTTTCTTTTAAGCGATCCTAAATATTCGTTTATTTCTAGCTCTCTTTTGAAAGAAGTTTTTTTATTTCAAGGAAATATTGCCCCTTTTGTTCCTGAAGTAATTATGAAAGCTTTAGAGGAAAGAAGGGATAGATTTGTCTGAAAAAAAGAAATTTCCTCTTAAATGGCTCTTAGCTTTTTTGGCAGCGTCAGTCATTATTTTAGGGACGCTTCTTCCCTTGCCTTTTTATTTGGAAGTGCCAGGAACGGCGGAAAAATTAACTCATGTGGTCACAGTTAATGGAAAAAGTGATGAAGAGAAAGGTGCCTTTATGTTAACCACTGTAGGCATTAGACAAGCTACTGGGGTTCAAGTGTTAATGAGTCATTTTATGGATTTTACAGATCTTTATTCAAAAGAAGAACTTTTTGGTCAAAGTACCAGTGATGAATATAATGATATGCAAAAATATTACATGGATTCTTCCGAAAATAATGCCACAAAAGTAGCTTTAGATTTAGCGAATATTCCTTATGAAATGGTTTTTAAAGGGATTTATGTGTTAAATGTCCAAAAAACTAGTGACTTTTATGGGAAATTAAAAGTTGGAGATACGGTTACTTCAGTGGACGGACAACATTTTCAAACCAGTGAAGAGTTTATGAATTATGTTAAAAGTAAAAAAGTAGGGGACAATCTTTCAGTTACTTATGAAAGAAACGGAGAAGAAAAAGAAACCTCTGGAAAATTAATTGAATTACCAACGGATCATAAAGCAGGAATTGGTATTCAATTAACTGACCGGACAGATCTAGAGACTTCTGAAAATATTAAAATTGATGCAGGAGACATTGGGGGCCCCTCTGCTGGATTAATGTTTACTTTAGAGACATACAGTCTTTTAGCTAATAAAGACATTCGAAAAGGGCATTTAATTGCTGGAACAGGAACCATGAGTTATGACGGAACAGTAGGAAGAATTGGCGGAATTGATAAAAAAATTGTCGCAGCTGATAAAGCAGGTGCGGAAATTTTCTTTGCTCCAGATGATGACCTTTCAGAAGATCTTTTAAAAGCGAATCCTGGGCTTAAAAGTAATTATCAAGAAGCCTTAGCAGCAGCTAAAAAAATCAACTCCAAAATGACCATTGTCCCTGTGAAAACTGTCCAAGATGCTCTAGATTATTTAGAAACTTTAGGAAAATAAAATTAAAACCGTGAAGAAAGTAATTTTTCTTCACGGTTTTTTTGCGTATTTTTAAATAAGGAGGGGAGGCGTATGGAGCTATTTCAAGAAAAAAAGAAAAAAATAGTGGGTATCATTCTTGGCACAATAGTAAGTCTGGTCCTTTTAGGAATTTTTTTATTTTATTATTTACAAAAGACAACCTCTCCTTTTGAAACTTTTTCTTCAGAAACTTTTTCTTCAGAAACTTTTTTCAGCACTTCTGAAGTTACAAGTACTGCTTCTAGTGAAAAAAACATTTTTGTGGATGTGAAAGGAGCCGTCAAAAATCCTGGAGTCTACGAAGTCTCTTTTGGAGCAAGAGCCTTTGAAGTGATTCAAAAAGCAGGAGGGTTAGAAGAAAATGCTGATGAAAAACAAATTAATCAAGCAAAAATTCTAACAGATCAACAAATGTTATACGTTCCTTTAGTAGGAGAAGAAATCATTTTTAAAGAAGAAACAGAAAAAGAATCCTCAGAAACAAGTTTAGTTAATATTAATACGGCTGATCTAACAGAACTAATGACTTTACCAGGAATTGGTGAAAAAAAAGCGACAGCTATTATGGAGCACCGAGAAAACCAAGGGACATTTGCAAAAATTGAAGGGCTAATGGAAGTTACGGGAATTGGAGAAGTGACATTTACAAATTTAAAAGAGTTGATTACAATCAAATAAAAGATAAAGGAGGGATTAGAAAATGGAAAAAGAGGCAAGAATTCCTTGGAATCAATATTTTATGGCTCAAGCTCAACTTTTAGCTATGCGGTCAACTTGTGAACGGTTAAAAGTCGGTGCTACCATTGTACGCGATAAAAGAGTCATTGCAGGAGGTTATAATGGGAGTGTATCAGGGGACGTTCATTGTATTGATGAAGGCTGTTATGTGGTAGATGAACATTGTGTCCGAACCATTCATGCAGAAATGAACGCTATTTTACAATGTGCTAAATTTGGTATTCCCACTCAAGGAGCCGCTGTTTATGTTACCCATTTTCCTTGTTTGCAATGTACTAAAATGCTCTTACAAGCAGGAATTAGTCAAATTTATTATTTAAAGGATTACCGTAACGATCCTTATGCGTTAGATCTTTTGAAACGCTTGAATATTCCTTATGAAAAAGTAGCCCTTGATCCAAAATATTTTACTGAATTTTTAACCCTTGCTGAAGAATAATAAGATGCACCTTGGTTTAAAAAAGCTGTCCAGTTGGTATATTTTACCTGTCTTATCCTTTGTTTTAAGTTTTTTAGTGGTGGCTTTTCACTTATACTTTTTACTGCTTATTTTTATTTGGTTAGGTTTGAAATTATTTTCTTTAAAAAATAAAGTCTTAAAAAGTGGGGCCGTGCTAGGTGTCTTTTTAGGTATTTTTTTGGGATTATTTTTCTTGCAACAAGAGAAACGAAGAGAAAATTTATTGCCAATAGAAAATGCATCCGTGTACCTTACAACATTTCCTGGAGACTATAAATTAAAAGAAGGCTATCTTTCTGGAGTGGGGACTGTTTATTGGAAAAATAAAAAACAAAAGGTAAAATTTTCTTACCAAGGGAAAAATATTCCTGTAAATGAAAACAACATTTTATTTTTAGAAGGGGAAGGCGCGTTTAGTGTACCTGAAGGAGAAGAAAATGATGCAGGCTTTTCTGAAAAGCACTATTTAAAAGAGCAAAAAATTTATCGGAAAATAAAATTGTCACGTCTCACTTTCAAAGAAAAGTCGGTATTTACTTTAGGGAAAGTGAGGCTTTTTTTAGCAAGTTTTTTTCAAAAACATTTGCCCGAAAACCTGGCTAGTTTTTATCAAGGCACTTTTTTAGGACAAAAAGACGATTATTTTTATGAGCAGAAATATCTTTATTCTAATTCTGGCTTGTGGACGTTATTTTCTTTTTCTGGGTTGCAATTTTTCTTTTTATTAGAAGGAGTCAATTATTTGTGGCTCCGTTTAGGAGGAACTCAAGAAAGAAGTCGGTTCTTTTCCTTAATTGTCGGCTTACTTTTACTCTTTATCCTAGGTTTTAAAAGCAATTTATTTCGGGGGCTCTTATTTTCCAGCTTAAATATTTTACCCAAAAAATATTTTTCTAAGCTTGATCGTTTCAGCCTCACTTTGTTTTTTACTCAATTATTTTTTCCTTACCAACTTTTAGGTTTCGGAGGACAAATGAGTTTTTTAGTAAGCTTTTTTTGGGTATGTCCAATAAGTGAAAAAAGATGCCTCAATAAATTTCTTTTGCCTATTTTAGTCATGCCGCTTTTTTGGTGGCATTTTTTTCAGTGGTCTCTTTTTACTGGACTTTCTTTTTTATTTTTGCGAAAAATAATGACTAAAATTTTAAGTGCCAGTGTTTTCTTATTACCATTTTTGGTCTTGTTTTCTCCAGTAAAAAAGGTAATCAGCTATTTTTACGATCTTTTTTTAACAGTAGTAAATCAAAGCCATCATTTTTTATGGATTACAGGGCGTCCGGCTAAAATTTTTATTTTAGGCTACTTTCTTTGTGTCTTTTTGCTCATTTATTTCTATGAAACTAGGAATAAAAAAAGTTACTTAATTTTTTTAATAGTGCCCATTTTATTCACAGGTTTTTCTAAAAGATTTTCTCCTGTTTTAGAAGTGACTTTTGTTAATGTGCGCCAAGGGGACAGTATCTTATTAAAAAGTCCCTTCCAAAAAGAAGTGTATTTAATTGATACAGGAGGAAAATTGCCTTTTTCTTCAGGGCCTAGTGTTTCTGAACAAACCTTAATTCCCTATTTAAAAAGTCGGGGAATTTCTAAAATTCACAAATTTTTTGCCACTCATGGAGATTATGATCACATAGGAGATCTACTACTAGTTCAAAGAGAAATTCCCATTGAAAAAATTTATTACCAAAAAGGAGCATTAGAAAATGAACTTTTAAAGACTACTTTAGAAAAATTTTCAAAGGAAAAAATGATTTTAAAGCAAAATGAAAAATTTCCCTTTGGAAAAGGAAGCCTAGAATTTTTAGGACCAGAAAAAGGCCAGGGGGAAAACGATGATTCTTTAATTTTAAATCTTCAAGTGCATCAGCTTAGTTTTTTATTCACTGGAGATGGGGAAAAAGTGAGTGAACAATTTTTCTTAAAAAATTATCCTAAAGTGCAAATAGATGTGCTAAAAGTGGCTCACCATGGGAGTAATACTTCAAGCTCTCTAGAATTTTTACAACAAATAAAGCCCAAAATTGCGGTGATTTCTTGTGGGAAAAACAATCAATTTAATCATCCTACTCCTGAAGTATTAGATAATTTACAGAAAGTAAATGCTAAAACTTTGCGAACAGATGAAAGAGGCACTATTCGTTTTGTGTATTATCCTTTTAAAAAGTGGCAACTAGAAACTCTAGTCAGTCCACTAAAAAAATGATAGGATAAAAACGAGGTGAGGTCTGTGAGTTTTCAAGATGAAATATTAAAAATTGAACAAAATAAAATCGCGCCGATTTATTTAGTCCTAGGCACGGAACAGGCTTTACAAGACCGTTTTAAAGAAGCCATTGAAGAAAAAGTAGCCCCAGAAGATGATTTAAATAAAATCACCATTGATTTAACAGAGCAACCTTTAAGCGATGTTTTAAATGAAGCTCTTTCCATTCCTTTTTTAGGGGATAAACGCTTAGTTTTAGCAGAAAATCCATGGTTTTTAACAGGACAAAGTTCCCCTAATGGACTCCCAAACGATGTAGAGGGCTTACTGAGTTATTTAGAGTCCCCTTTAGACAGTACGGTTCTCGTCTTTTTTGCTCCCTATGAAAAATTAGATGAGCGGAAAAAAGTAGTGAAACAACTTAAAAAAGTGGCGAAAATAGTTTCTGCGACTCCTTTAACGCAACAAGAAATGACGACTTATGGGAAAAATATTTTTTTAGCTGCTGGAATTAAAATTGACTCTGACGCTTTTAAGGAACTTTTGGAACGCTGTGGGGATGATTTTTCTAAATTAGAACTAGAAATAGAAAAACTGTTGATCTATGGACAAACGAAAAAACGTTTAAGTGTAAAGGATGTCAAACTTTTAGTCACGCAACCTTTACAAGACGATGTTTTCCAACTAGCTAATTTTTTAAGAGAAAATAAAACCAGTGAAGCGTTAAAACTTTTAGATGATCTTTTATTACAAGGAGAAGAACCCATTAAACTAAATGGGATTTTAATCAGTCAATTTCGCCTAGAACTTCAAGTGAAAATTTTAATGAAAAATATGTCCCAAGCTCAAATGGCTTCTTTATTAAAAGTTCATCCATTTAGAGTAAAAAAAGCCATGGAAGCAGTGAGAAGAGTCACTGTTGAAAGTCTTGGAAAATTATTAAATGATTTAATTAACCAAGATTTTAACTTTAAACAAAGCACCATGGAGAAAAAAATGGCTTTTCAACTTTTTATCATGTCCCAAGGAAAATAAAAAGGTCCTGAGCAAATGGCTCAGGACCTTTTTTAGATAAAAGAAAAAAGCTAAGGAAACACCTTAGCTTTCAGTCTTATTTAGCTAATTTTTTTGTAAGACGGGCTTTGTCACGGCTGGCTTTGTTTTTATGGATCAAGCCTTTAGTTTCAGCCATATCTATAGCTTTAATAGCTTGTTTATATAAGCTTTCAACGTTTTCAGCATCACTTAAAGCGGCTTGTTCAAATTTTTTCACCGCTGTACGTAAGGCGCTAACTTGTTGGGCATTTTGTGCATTGGCTTTTTCGTTAGTCCGAACGCGTTTAATAGCAGATTCGATTTGTGGCATAGTTTTCACCTCCAAGAAGTAAGGGTACGCAGATGCGCCATTCAACATTCCTCATTATACAAAAGAAAAACCCTCATTGCAATAATGAATTCTTACGTTTTTTCTTTCAGAGAAAATTATCGCAGAAATTTTACTTAAAATAAAGGAAAAATTCCAAAAAGTGAGACAAATTTGAAAAATAAATTGAAATTTTTTGTATTCTTTCAGTCTTTTTTTACGCTCCCCCTTTTGCAATTAAAAAAAATAAGTTATGATGAAGAGGTAAAAATTTAATAAAGATTTTAATTCTGAATAAGTAGGTGTTCTTGTGACGATTTCTTTAGTTGTGACAATCGCTCTTGTAATGGGAGTTATTTTTGTTAATGGTTGGACGGATGCGCCTAATGCCATTGCCACAGCTGTATCTACCAAGGTGTTACGACCTAACGTAGCCATTGGTATGGCTGTTGTAATGAATTTCCTTGGGGCTTTAGTGATGACGTTCTTTTCTGCTCAAGTAGCAGAAACCATTAGTAACATTGTTAGTTTTGACGGAGATGGTAACACGAGTCAAGTCGCTTTAGCTGCTTCTTTATTTGCCATTGTTTTATGGTCTGTCGCTGCGTGGTATTTTGGTATTCCCACTAGTGAATCTCACGCTTTAATTGCTGGTTTAACGGGCTCTGCTTTAGCTCTTGGAGGAATTGATGCCGTCAATGGTGCTGAGTGGACCAAAGTAATTATTGGTTTAGTCGTTTCCACTGTTTTAGGTTTTGGCGGTGGTTGGGTCATTACGAAAGTTATTATCTTTTTATTTCGTGGGGTTAATCGGATTTTAGCCAATAAAATTTTCACTGGTGGACAAGCATTTGGTGCTGCTGCCATGGCCTTTTTACATGGGGCACAAGATGGGCAAAAATTCATGGGAGTTTTCATGCTAACCCTTTATTACAATGGATTAGTAGGAAAAACCGGCAATGCTTTTGAAATTCCCATTTGGGTAATGATTTTATGTTCCTTAACCATGGGAATTGGCACCTCTGTTGGTGGCATGCGGATTATTAAATCTGTGGGAATGGATATGGTTAAATTAGAAAAATATCAAGGTTTTTCTGCTGACTTATCTGCTGCGATTACTTTATTTTTAGCCTCTATTACTGGGATTCCCGTTTCCACCACTCATACAAAAACCACTGCTATTATGGGTGTAGGTGCAGCGAAACGCTTATCAAGTGTAGATTGGCGAATTGTAAAAGAAATGGTCTTAGCTTGGGTATTAACATTTCCTGGTTGTGGCCTCATAGCATTTATTATGTCGAAAATTTTTATGGCAATTTTCTAGGAGGAAAAGTAAATGGCACGGAAAAAAGGATTCGATTATTTTGGAGCAATGGAACGATTAGCTGGAGATGCCCAAGAAGCAAGTGGCATTTTAGCAGAAATTTTAACCGAGTATGATGTAAATACATTAAAGGAAAATTCCGAAAGAATTCATGAAATTGAACGGGACGGAGATGAAGTGGTTCGGGAAATTATGAAAGAACTTTACGTTTCTTTTATTACTCCCATTGATAGAGAAGATATTGTTCAAATTGTGGACCGTCTTGATGATATTTTAGATGGAATTAATGGAGTGACTTATCAACTTTATCATTTGAATGTAACCCATATTCGTCCAGAAACAGGTAAATTTATTGATCTGATTTTCCATGCAGTAAGCTGGGTAGAAAAAGCAGTGAAAGAATTCGCTCATTTCAAAATTTCAAAAGAATTAATGCCTTTAATTGATGAAGTTAACCGAGTAGAGTCTGAAGGAGATCGTTGCTACAGCGAACTAATGTCAAAACTATTCAGAGAAGAAACGGATGCTATTGAAATTATTAAATGGAAAGAAGTTTATGATAGTTTTGAAAATATTTTAGATTCTTGTGAAGATGCAGCGGATATTATTGCGGGTCTAGTTATTAAAAATAGTTAAAAAAGCCTCAGGACTTTGTAGTGACCCCAAAAAGTTGGACTTTATTCGGAGTAGAGAAATCTACTCCGATT
>CAMJVA010000043.1 GCA_946409145.1 uncultured Enterococcus sp.
TCCATTGGTGACTGGAGTTCAGACGTGTGCTCTTCCGATCTGTCGTTGCTATGACTGGAGACGGTGTCAACGATGCTCCAGCACTTAAAGCGGCTGATATTGGTATTGGAATGGGAATTACTGGAACTGAAGTATCAAAAGGTGCTTCTGATATGGTCCTTGCTGATGATAACTTCTCAACGATTGTTGTCGCCGTTGAAGAAGGTCGGAAAGTATTCTCTAATATTCAAAAAACTATTCAATATTTACTTTCTGCTAACTTAGGGGAAGTGTTAACCTTATTTATTGCCACAATGCTTGGTTGGGATACTTTACTTCCAGTTCATTTATTATGGATTAACCTTGTAACAGATACTTTCCCTGCGATTGCTTTAGGGCTAGAACCAGCGGAAAAAGATGTTATGAAACATTCTCCTCGAGGAAGAGAATCTAATTTCTTCTCTGGCGGCGTCTTTTCCAGTGTGATTTATCAAGGGATTTTACAAGGGGTCTTAGCCTTATTCATTTACCAAATGGCTTTAAGTTTCCCAGCTCACACAGGTTATGAAGCGATTCATGCAGATGCTTTAACCATGACTTTTGCTACCTTAGGCTTAATTCAATTGTTCCATGCCTTTAACGTGAAAAGTATTCACCAATCTATTTTTCAAGTGGGACCATTTAAAAATAAAACATTCAACTGGGCAATCTTATTATCAGCAGTGCTTTTAGGCGCTACTATTGTGATTCCTGGATTTAATGATTTATTTAGAGTCGCTCACTTAGATTTATATCAATGGGTAAAAGTATTCGCTACAGCTTTTGCCATTATTCCAATTGTTGAAATTGTGAAATTCATTCAACGAAAAATGGGAAAAACGAACTAAGAGTTAGTTTAAAAGATTGTGCTAAAAGTTATTAGCTTCCATAAATAAGGAGTTAATTTTTACCCAAGGTTGATTAAGATTTAAGGGAATGGGATATTCTTACATCCCATTCCCTTAAATGATACATATTAAGAAGGTGAAAAATTGTTTAACGAAGAAGAGTTTTTAAGTGTGGGTCTGCACGTGGTAGAACTAGCTCCTGATTTTCAAAACGAAACACTTTATTACCGAATTTTTTTAAAAGAACTACCTCAATTAACAGGAGAAGGATTTTCTAAAAGAGAAGCCTATACTAAATTAACACAAAATTATCTAAACTATCGCAATGAACTGGTTTTAGAAAGTGATGACAACCAGGATCATCCTGAAACAACGACGATGTTGTCTTTAGAACAACTTTTACATTATTACGATGGGGAAACCTTTGATGGCTTTAAAATTTTTGACCAAACAGAAGAATAAATTAATGAGTAAAAATTAGATCAAGGAGAAATTTCAGTCCTTGGTCTAATTTTTTTTTCAACAAAATTTTGTTATTCTTTTTAAAGAGGTGATAAAATGCTAAGTTTTATTTTATTAAGTATCTTTATTTTAGGGTGGCTTTTTATAAGGCGAAAAGAGAGTTCTTGGACATATAAAATAGTTGGAATCTTCTTTTTGGTTTATTTATTTTTGGCTTTAGGAGAAATTATTGGTTTTCCAACTTTTTCTCAGTGGAAAATGATGGTAGAAAATTCCGGGAGTATTTTTTCACCTAAATTAGAATTGTCTTTTTTTAGTCATTTAAAAGATCGCTCTAATTTTTTAAATATTATTTTTTTCTTGCCAGTGGGTCTTTTTCTCCCTATCTTGTGGACACGGTTTAAAAAGTTTCTTCCGACTGTTTTTTATGGCTTTCTTTTTTCATTGTTTATTGAATGTAGTCAGTTATTTACCTTGTATCGAGTTTCTGATGTGAATGATTTAGTAATGAATACCTTAGGAACCATTGGAGGCTGGGTGATTTGGAAAATAATTTTTTCTCATTTTTTCAAACAAACGGCTGAAGAAAATCAAGACTTTATTATTTTTCCTTTCATCATAGCTTTCATCTGCTTTATTTAAAGAGCTTGGGATAGATGTCCCAAGCTCTTTTTTTCGTTGGAAAATTGCATAGTCATAGGTAAGTTGGATTATTTTTATTTAGGTGTTTTTGAAAGTCTCTTCTTGAAACTTTTTAAATTAGGAATAAGAAAGTTATCTTCTTTCTTTTAGCTTTGCGCTATAATAAAGACTAGTAGAGGGAGAAAGTAGGGAAGATATGTTAGAAAAAAATCAGCAACAACAGCTTAAAAATCGGTATTTCTTTGGCTTAGGGACGTTAGGTCGAGATGCTAGTTACACTATGGTTAGTATGTATTTAATGTTTTACTTAACAGATATTTTAAATGTTTCTACTAAAATGATGGGGCTTGTGACCATGGCATTTATGGTGACTAGAATTTTTGATGCTGTCAACGATCCTTTTATGGGAATTATTGTTGACAATACTAAAAGTTCTTTTGGAAAATTCAAACCTTGGATTTTCTTTGGCTCAATTGCTGCTAGTTTGTTTACAGTATTACTTTTTACAGATTTTCATTTAAGTGGCACTGCTTTTTTAGTGACGTTTTTGCTGATTTATTTGTTATGGGAAATAAGTTATACCGCTAATGATATTGCTTTTTGGGGAATGCTTCCTGCTTTAAGTCAAGACCAAAAAGAAAGAGAACGAATTGGTGGTGTGGCTAGAATTTGTGCGAACATTGGTATGTTTGCTATGGTTGTAGGCATTGTTCCTTTGACTAATTTTATTGGAGAAAAAGTCGGTAGCATGGTAAAAGCTTACCAAATTTTAGCGTTGATTGCTGTGGCTGTGATGCTCTTTTTCCAAATGCTAATGCTCTCACAAGTGAAAGAGAAAACCTTAGCACCTCAACAAAAAGCCACTCATGTGAAAGATATGGTGGAAGTGATTTTTAAAAACGACCAACTTTTATGGATTACTATTTCCATGACTTTATTTATGATTGGTTATACAACCACCACTAGTTTTGGCTTATATTATTTTAAATATATTTTTGGAAATGAAAGTATGTATGCTATTTTTGCTTTAGTTTTAGGAGTTTCACAAATTACTTCTTTAGTAGCTTTTCCTCACTTGTCCAATCATTTTTCACGAAAAAAATTATATTTAATTGCGACAATTTTAGTAGTTGTGGGTTATCTTTTATTCTTTTTAGCTCCAACTAATACCATGATTTTTATTGGTCTTGCTGGGGTATTAATTTTTGTGGGACAAGCGGCCATTCAATTAATGATGTTAATGTTTATTACTGATACAGTGGAGTATGGTCAGTGGAAATTTGGGCGACGAAATGAAAGTGTGACCTTATCACTACAAGCGTTTATTAATAAATTAGGGGCGGCTGTAGCCAGTGGAATTGTAGGGCTGACCCTAATTATTTCTGGGATGAAAGAGGCTAATAGTGCTTTAGAAATGACGCCTCAAGGAATTATTATCTTTAAATTTTTCATGATGATTTTACCTTTAATCTGCATCTTATTAGGATATGTTGTGTATCATTTTAAATATAAAATTGATGCTAAATATTACCAAGAATTAGTTGAAAAAATAAAGGAGCGGGAAAGTCATGCTGAGTAAAAAAGCCAAAGTGAAAGAGTTATATGCTAATCCAGTGGGAAAAGATGTTTTAGATAAAGTTTTACTACAAGTGGGCATATCTAAAAAATGGTTGCTAAACCCTCTAGTGGGAAATTTATCTTTAGAAAGAATTGAAAAAATGAGTTTTGGCAAGCTTCCAGAAAGTTTTTTTCAAAAAATTTTAAAACTACTCAATAGTGAAAAAGATCTTCCAAAAAATGATGACACTCCTTTAAAAGAAACTTGGTGGAAAGAAGCGGTTTTTTATCAAATTTATCCGCGGAGTTTTAAAGATAGTAATGGGGATGGGGTGGGTGATTTAAGAGGAATTATTGAAAAACTCGATTACTTAAAAAACTTAGGGATTACTGCTTTATGGTTATCACCGATTTATGAATCTCCCAATGATGATAATGGTTACGATATTTCTGATTATCAAAAGATTATGAAAGAATTTGGCACCATGGAAGACTTTGAGTTACTTTTAGTTGAACTGAAAAAAAGAAATATGAAAATCATTATGGATTTAGTCGTGAATCATACTTCTGATGAACATCCTTGGTTTAAAAAAGCTTTAGCTGGAGATAAAAAATATCAAGATTACTATATTTTAAAAGACGGTTCAAAAAACCAAGTACCTAATAATTGGAAATCCTTTTTTTCAGGGTCTGCTTGGAAATATTTCCCTGAAATTAATAAATGGGGACTCCATTTATTTTCCAAAAAACAAATGGATTTAAATTGGGAAAATGAAAATGTTAGAAAAGAAGTTTCCCAAATGGTGTCTTGGTGGCTAGACAAAGGAGTAGATGGTTTTCGTCTTGATGTGATTAATTATATTTCCAAAAATCCTGGGCTAGTAAATGGGGATGAGTTTGTCGGAAATCTCATGGAATTTACGGGGATTGAAGAATATTATTATGGACCACGTCTTCATGAATATTTAAGAGAATTACGGGAAAATGCTTTTAGTAAATATCAAGCCTTTTCAGTGGGAGAAACTCCTGGAATTGGACAAGAAATGGCCAAATTATTAACGGGAGACTACCGAAAAGAATTAGATATGGTCTTTAATTTTGATCAATTAGAAACTCCAGGTCACGTGCGTTTTGACGATTACTTATACGATTTAAACTTTTTGAAAACCTATTTAATGGACTATCAAGAAAATTTTGGCAATCACTATTGGATGAGTTTATTTTATGAAAATCATGATAATCCTCGCATGATTTCAAAAGTAAATCCTGCTCCTGAATACCGGGACCTTTTAGGAAAATTATTAGGAATGATTCAACTGACTTTAAAAGGTACGCCATTTATTTTTCAAGGGCAAGAATTAGGCTTGATTAATCAAGATTTTAAAGAAATAACGGACTTTAGAGATGTGGAATCTCTGAATAAATATCAAGAACTACTTGAAAGTGGGCAATCTTCTTTAGAAGCGTTGAAAACTATTTTAGCTGGAAGTCGTGATCATGCAAGAGTCCCTATGCCTTGGGATAATACTAAACATGCAGGGTTCACCACTGGCACCCCGTGGATTTTAAGAGACGAAGATTACTTAAAATATAATGCAAGAAGTGAAATTAAAGACTCTAGCTCTGTTTGGCATTTTTATCAACAATTGATTACTTTAAGAAAAGAAAACAAAACCCTAGTCTATGGAGAGATTCACTTTTTACATGAAAAACGAAAAAATTATTTTTCTTATTTAAGAAAAAATGGAAAAGATGAATTTTTAGTTGAAATTAATTTAGGAACCACTCCTTTAAAAAGTGAACCTTATTTATTAGAACATTTAATTTTAAGTAATTATGATCAGCCAAAATTTCAACAATTAGCTCCTTATGAAGCGCGCTTATATAAAATATAAACTTAGATCCTCGCTAAAAGTAGCTTGTAAAAAAATTTTTACAAAGGCACTTTTAGTGAGGGGCTTTTTTAAATTTACAGACATTATGTAATTTTAATTGAAAAGTACGATCTTTATTAGTGTTTTTCTTTTTTTATCAAGACAAAAAAACGAGAGAGCAGGGGGCTCTCTCGTTTAATGTTTTCTAGATTAATACATTTCCCACAAGCATAATTAACACAAGTAAAATAATCATTAAAAGTAATTTAGTTACGAATTTCATCCATTTATCAAAGCCAATATTAACCATGGATAAGGAAACTAAAATTAATCCAGTTGGAGCAACTAAACCAATGAGACCTTGGCCCCAGTTATAGGCATTAATAATAATGGAACGGTCAATTCCCACAACGTCAGCCAGTGGCGCCATAATTGGCATAGACAATACAGCAAGTCCTGAGGAAGATTGAATAAATAATCCTAAAATACAGTAGATAAAGAATAATACGATAATGAATAAAACGTTATTCATATTACTAATTTGTAGACTAAAGAAGTTCATAACTGTATCACTAACAAAACTGGATTCCATAACAATTCCTACTGAACGAGCAATACCAACTGTTAAAGCAACACCTAAAAGATCCGCAGCTCCTGTGACGAAACTGTTCACAAAAACTTTTTCTTTTAAGCCAGCAGTAAAGGCTAAAATGTATAAGACAGCTAAGAAAACAACGGCAATTTCTGTAAAGTACCAACCTAATTGTTGCACTCCGTAAATCATTACAATAAAACCAGCAGCAAAAATTAGTAAGGTTAGTTTTTGTCGTAAAGTAAATTCTCCAGCACCTTGAGCTTGAGTCTTAAATTCTTCTAATTGATCCGTGTCCATTTCACCATAAACTAAAGAAGTTTCAGGATTTTTTCTCACTTTTTCTCCGTAACGAATGGTATAAATCATTGAAAGTCCCACAGATAAGACCCACATTAAAATCCGAATAGGCATCCCATCTGTAAAGTTAATTCCTGCTGCATTTGAAGCAATCACTGTTGAAAATGGATTAATCGTAGAACTCATAGTTCCAATGGCCGTTCCTAGATAAATCGTCGCCACCAGAGTCATAGTGTCATAGCCTGCCATTAGGAAAATAGGAATTAAAATAGGGTAGAAAGCTAAGGTTTCTTCGGCTAAACCAAATGTCGTTCCCCCAAGAGCGATTAAGGCCATCACAATTACAATTAGCCATTTTTGTTTACCGTTTAATTTTTTGGAAAGACGCAACATGCCGGCATTCATGGCTCCTGTGGAATTCACAATTCCAATAACCCCACCAAGAATTAAAATGAAGACCATAATGTCGACACTTTCAGTAATTCCTTGAACTTGTGAGTTTAAAAATTGAGTAATGGTTCCCACAACACCCCGTTTAGGTTTTTCAATACGTTCATAAGTATTTGGAATAGCAACTGGTTTATAAAGGGTTCCATCTTTAAATTTATCAACAGAAATATTAATGTTGTATTTGTCTAAAGTTTCCTGAGTTCCTGGTTCCTCTTTTGTTTCGTCTTTAGCGTTAGTGACGACAAAATTTTTGTCATCTAAATCATAACTTAAAGTACTGTATTTCCCAGATGGAATAAAGAAAGTTAGTGCTTGAACTAGAATTAAAACAATAATAATGACGGTGTACGCACTGGGAAACTCAAATTTTTTTTGCTTTTCTTTCACAAAAATCACTCCTTTTTTTGTTTACAATCTGTTAATGGTCGATTGTCTACCTTGTTTTTGTAAACCTTTCCAAATGCTAGCAAAAAAATTTAAAAGAAATAATTGCAACTATTTTACCATTTATAGGAAGAAAAATAAACATGACAGTCAGTTTTGGCATATTTATTTTTGCTTGTGAGGCAATTTTTTAATAAACCTTTCCTATATAATAATTTTCACCTATAAAATGGCTTTACGTTTGGTTTCTTTAACTGTAAAGTCTTTTTTTCGTAAAGTTTTTACTAGAAAGGTTGTTCCATTATATTTTTTTGTTTCTTCACTCACAAGTCACTATCTTTGCAGAAAATTTTTTCGTGGGCTAGACTAAATTTATAAAGAAACATAAGGAGGAAGAATATTCGTGAATATTTTAGTCGTTGGTGCAACAGGTCGCGTTGGTCAAAGTTTAACCGAAAAATTAGTGGCAAAAGGGCACACTGTATATGCTGCCTCAAGAAGTGCCGAAAAAATTTCAGCAACAGACCAAGTAAAACCGGTCTATTTTGACTTACATTCTTCTGTGACAGAGATGGTAGAAAAGATGCAGTTGATGGACGTGGTGTATTTTGTAGCAGGGTCACGTGGAAAAGATCTTTTGCAGTCTGATCTCTTTGGTGCAGTAAAATTGATGCAAGCTGCCCAAAAAAATAATATTAAACGCTATATTCAATTAAGTTCCATGTTTGCCCTAGATCCAGAACGTTGGGAAGAACCAGGTTTAGCAGATTTAACAGATTATAATATTGCAAAATATTTTTCTGACAGATACTTGATTGATAATACAGACTTGGCCTATACAATTTTGCAACCTGGAAGTTTAATGGAAACACCTAGTACTGGCAAAGTTGCGTTCAACATAGATGACACAGGAAAAAATTCTATCGATGATGTAGCGGAAGTTTTAGTGAGTCTTTTGGACTACTCAAATACTGTGGGTAAAGTAATCACTATGCATGAAGGAAATACAGACATCAATACTGCCTTGGAAAAAATTTAGTTTAGTTTAAACCATAGGAACACCAGAAATGTTAAGAAAACAATCATTTCTGGTGTTTTTTTGGTAGAATGAAAGAAGTATGGTCATTAATTTCATAAGTATCATGTGAACATATAGTCACTACATAATACAAAATTAAAACAACTGGGAGGAATAAATGAATAATAACGATAGATTATTGCGCTTGCGCTATGCAATCGACTTAAAGGATAGTGATTTCATTAAAGCTTTTGAACTGGGCGGCGTACCTATAACAAAAGAAGAAGCTCAATCAGTACTGACAAAAGTTCAAGATAAACATGAGGATAATGCAGAGAACAATGTTTATGAAAAAGCCATTAATAATCAAGTGTTTGATGCATTCTTAAATGGTCTCATTATTTTGGCTCGCGGTCCGCAAAAAGATAAGTCCCCAGTGGATACACCAGAAAAAAGTAAGGAAATTAAACACGTTAATAATGTTTTATTGAAAAAGTTAAAAATTGCTCTTTCTATGACCACAGAAGATATTTTAACTATTTTTGCAGAAGTTGATCTTTATCCGTCCAAAGGAGAAATCGGAGCTTTTTTAAGAAAAGAAGGACACAGAAATTTTAAGCCATGCGGTGATAAATATATGCGCAATTTTCTTAAAGGACTAGGAATTTATAATAGAAGAAGCTGATCATAAGCAATTTTTACTCAAGAAATTTTTAAACGAAAACAATAAACAGCTATTTTAAAAGCCTTTTTCCTTGACTTGAAGTGGACTCAAAGAGATATGATAGGTTTGTGACTTAGTCGAAGTATTTTTTAGTGATCAAAATTTATAAATGAGGAAATTAAGGAGATGAAGCCAATCATTTATCAGTTAGTAAATTTTTTGCTAGGATGCCATAAAAAATTTGATTAAGAAAGAGGAACAATCATGCCAAGACAAACAATCAATCCTTATACCAATGAAGTTTTAAAAACATTTGCAGATGCTACTGATGAAGAAATTGAACAAGCATTAGCAACAGCTGACAAGTTATACCGGGAAATGAAACAGGAAAATATAAAAAAACGAGCTATCGTTTTGCATAAAGTAGCGGATTATATGCGCGCTCACAAAACAGAATTAGCCCAAGTGATGACTCTAGAAATGGGTAAATTAATCTCAGAATCTGAAGGAGAAGTTGAATTATGTGCCATGATTGCCGATTATTTTGCTGATCATGGTGCCAAGATGTTAGAGCCAACTTTACTAGAGACCAGAGCTAATGGTGAAGCAAAAGTTTATAAACATTCAACAGGTGTCATATTGGCCGTTGAACCATGGAACTTTCCTTATTACCAAATTATGCGGGTTTTTGCACCAAACTATATGGTAGGAAATCCGATGATTCTCCGGGATGCGGCAAATATTCCTTGGTCTGCACAAACATTTGCCGAAATGGTGATTAAAGCAGGTGCTCCAACTGGTTCCATTACTAATTTATTTATGAGCTATGATCAAGTCGCAGAAATTATTGCTGATCCACGTATTCAAGGGGTTGCTTTAACAGGTTCTGAAAGAGGCGGTTCTTCTGTGGCAATGGCTGCAGGAAAAAATTTAAAGAAAAATACCATGGAACTTGGTGGTCAAGACGCCTTTATTGTTTTAGAAGATGCTAATATGGATGATGTCAATGATATTGCTTGGCGGGCACGTTTATATAATACTGGTCAAGTTTGCACCTCGTCTAAACGGTTCATTGTCATGGATAATGTGTATGA
>CAMJVA010000044.1 GCA_946409145.1 uncultured Enterococcus sp.
CCACCGAGATCTACACTCTTTCCCTACACGACGCTCTTCCGATCTGCATAAATAGGCACCCCAAGGAAAATTCCTAACAGTCCAGATAAGTTACCCGCCACGAGTAAAATTAAAATAATAGTTAGTGGATGAATTTTTAAACTTTTTCCAATGACATTAGGATAAATAATGTTTCCGTCAATTTGTTGGACAACTAAGACGACTACACAACACAATAATGCTTTAAAAGGAGAATCAAAAACTGTGACTAAAACTGCCGGTAATAATCCTAAATAAGGGCCTAAATAAGGAATCAAATTAGTTAAACCCGCAATGACCCCAAAAAGTAAGGCGTAATCTACCCCAACAATTAAATAGCCAATGGAAGTAAAAGTAGCCACAAAGAGACATTCAATCGCTTGACCAGAAATATAAGTGGCAATAGTCTCATTCATTTTCCCTAAAAGTTCTAAAACATCTCCCCGATGTTTTTCAGGAATCATTTTTCCAATAGCGGGTTGTAATTTATCCCCGTCTTTTAACATGTAAAATAAAATAAAAGGCGCTGTTACCACAATCACTGTGACCGAAGCCACTGCTGAAAAAATGGAACCTAGAGAGCCAGTAATGCCATTTAACGCATTGGTAATCACATTCCCGTAAGAAATATCTAGTTTATCCAAATAACTTTCTAAATCGAGATTTTTTAACGCTGGTTCATTAGCTAATTGGCGAAACCAAGCTTCCACTTGATTAGTGGTTTGAGGAATGCTTTTAGCTAAACTACTAATTTGGTTGGTTAAATAAGGAATTAACGTTACAAGGGCAATGGCAATTAAGGCCACGAGTAAAATAAAAACAATTAAAATTCCCCAAATTCTTTTGATTTTTAGTTTTTCTAAGAGACGTACTAAAGGATTTAAAATATAAAACAAAAATCCCGCAATTAAAACTGGTGCAAATAAGGTGGAGAAAAAAGTCGCAATAGGTGAAAATAAAAAATCAATTTTTTGGGAAACAAAAATTAAAGTAGCTAAAATTAATAATTCCAATGACCAAAACATCAGTTTAGAATTTTTTACTTTCTCAAACAAATAAAACCCTCCTTTCAATTTAGAAAAGCTGAAAAAATCCACTGGTAAAATCAGGGGTTTTTTTATTAAAAAACACTTTTCAGACATTTTCTCTCTCTTATAGTATACTAGATATAACAGAAAAATTCTTTTAATTCGCTAATTTTATTATTTTACAAGAAATGAGGTCTATGATGGAAATTTTACATACAGGAGACACCTTAAGCCCTATTTATTTAGATGCTGTAAAAATTCGCCATGAGGTTTTTGTAAAAGAACAAGGTGTTCCTCTTACAGCAGAAATTGATCAAGATGAAGCCAACTGTGTTCATTTTGTTGCTTATGAAGAAAAAACTCCCCTTGGAACTTGTCGCCTACTCCCTGAAAAAAACGGGATGCATCTGCAAAGAATGGCCGTTTTAAAACCTTACAGAAATCAACACTTAGGTAAAGAAATCCTTTTAGAAGTGGAACGTTTTTCCAAAGAACAACACTGGAAAAAAATAACCTTACACGCGCAAATTTCTGCTATTCCTTTTTATGAAAAATTAGGTTTCCAAACTTTAGGAGAACCATTTTTAGAAGCTGGAATTGACCACAAATTAATGGAAAAAAATTTATAAATGATTTCTTTTCTTTCTAGGGTAAATATTTGTTATACTTATGGAAACGAATACAGGAGGCTTATTCATGGAAAGAACTTTAGTCATTATTAAACCAGACGGCGTGAGACGACGCTTAGTGGGAAAAATTATCCAACGTTTTGAAGAAAAAAATTTAACAATTGTGGAAATGCGTTATGATTTCATGACAGAAGAGCTAGTGAAAGAACATTACGCCCACTTAAAGAGACGACATTTTTTCAAAGAACTAATGGACTATATGACCTCAGGACCGGTGATTTATTTGGTTCTTGAAGGGGATGAAGTCATTGATATGGTTAGAAAAATGGTCGGAGCCACTAAAGCTAATGAAGCTCTCCCTGGAACCATTCGAGGAGATTTCGGGATGCCCGGAACAGAAAATGTCATTCACGCCTCAGATTCTAAAGATACGGCGTTAATTGAAATTAATCGCTTTTTCAAAGAACCTATTTCTGTTGTAACTGTTGAAAATAATCCAGAAAAAAAGAAATAAAATTTTTTAAGGAGTTTAAGAAAAAAGTTCCCAAAACTAATTTAGTTTTGGGAACTTTTTTAACGAAACAAACTATTTTTGTGACAACTGTTGATATCGATCATACCACAGATCAATATACCCTTGAGAAAATGGTCCTCGTTCATTATTGATCCAATCGACTAAAATTTTAACATTTTCTTTTAAAATATAGTCTACATCAGGTGAATAATGCATTTTTTTCTTGTGCAATTCGTATTCGTCCACATCTAAAAGTCTTTTTTCTCCATCAGGAAAAACTTTAATATCTAGATCATAGTCAATGTATTTTAGCGCTTCTTCATCTAATAAATAAGGACTCGCTAAATTACAATAATACGACACACCTTTTTCTCTTAGCATGGCAATAATATTAAACCAATATTTTTTATGAAAAAAAACAATGGCTGGTTCTCTTGTGACCCAACGTCTTCCGTCAGATTCTGTAACTAAAGTGTGATCATTTACTCCAATTAAAGAATATTCACTTGTTTTTAAAACCATCGTATCTCGCCATACTCGGTGCAAGTTGCCATCGTGTTTGTAGCTTTGAATCGTAATAAATTCTCCTTCTTTAGGTACTTGCATTGTGACCCAACTTTCTATTTATCTTGGCCTACACCGAACTCAAAAACATTATAGCATAGGAAAAAGACAATGGGGTAATTTTCTCTTGGGTTTTTCTTATTTTTCTAGTAAGGCCATTAATTTGTGTTGGACTTTAGGAAGAGGAAGTGTCGTGTTTTCTAGGTTGAAAAATCCTTCGTTTCCTTTTTCTTCTTGAATTTGGCTATTTGTTTTTTCTACTCCGTAAAATAAAAGTACTTCCCATTTTAAATGACTGTAAATATGCTTAACCTTACCCCGATTTCTTTTCTGCCAAACAGTTTCAGGAAAATCTTCTGGAAGAAATTTATCTAAGGGGTCATTATTATTGGCAAATAAATCATTTTTTTGTAGGAGAGAAAATTCTTCTTTACTAACTTCAATTAAAGGAAAATGCCACATATTTTCTAAAAGCCCTTTTTCCGTGCGTTTTTTCAAATAAAAATCCCCGTGGTTTTCAACGGCTAAGGCTAGATAATAAACACTTTTCGTTTTAACTTTTTTCAGTTTCACTGGAAGCTGTTCTTGGAGATTTTCTTTTTTGGCGACACAATATTTTTTTAAAGGACAAAAATCACACTGAGGATTTTTTGGAGTACACACTAAGCTCCCTAAATCCATCACTGCCTGATTAAAATCTCCCGGGCGATTATTGGGCATTAATTTTTCCACAGTTGTCTTCATTTCTTTTTGAGTTTTGCTTAAAGAAATATCCGCAAAATCTCCTAAAAGACGACTAAAAACTCTGAGACAATTTCCATCAATGGCGGCAACTTTTTCATTAAACGCCATACTACTAATAGCTCCTGCTGTATATGGTCCAATACCTTTAATCTTTAATAGTTCTTCGTAATTTTGGGGTAAATTTCCGAAAAATTGTTCTTCTACCTCTTGGGCTCCTTTTTGTAAATTTCGCACTCTGGAATAATAGCCTAAACCTTCCCAAGCTTTTAATAAAGCTTCTTCCTCAGCCTGGCTTAAACTTTTAATAGTAGGAAATTGTTCCATAAAATTTAAATAATAAGGAATCACTGTGGCAACTTGGGTTTGTTGCAACATAATTTCAGAAACCCACGTGCCATAAGGAGTGCGAACTTGTCGCCAAGGCAGGTAATGTCTGCCAGAATCATCATACCAATGTAAAAATTCCTCTTGAAATTCTGCAAGCTCTTTTTTACTGCTTTTACTTAACTTATTCACGCTCTTCTCCTTGGTAGTTATCAATAAATTCTTGAATATCTTCTAAAGGAAATCCTTTGCGATAAAGAAAAGCTTTCACTTTTTGCTTTTTTTTAAAAGGATCTTTTCCGTAAGTGACAAAAGCTTTTTCTCCCATTTCTAAAAGCAGCTCTTTATCTTCTTTTTCTTGGGGATTTTCTGGAACATTTGCCATAATTTGACTAATAGTTTCTGGTAAAAAACCTTTTTGATGCAAATGATTTCTTAATTTTTGTAATTTTTGTCCATAAGGTATTTTTTGCGTTTTATTTAAATACTGTTCTGCAATTTTTTGGGCATTTTTTAATTCTAATTCCTGGGAATACCCAGCTAGTGCTTCTTGAATCAATTCGTCACTTATTTTTTTCTCTTTTAATTTCAGCATAATGACCATAGGACCTGTTTTCGTAAAATTGATTTGATCATTCACAAAGCTTTTAGCATAATGCAAATCATCCACATAGCCTAATTCTTTCAACTTTTCAACGACTAATTGTCGGTCCTCTTTAGAAACATCGTGCTTTTTTAAATAAGTAAAAATTTCCCCTGCTGATTTTAAACCGTAATTTAAATAATGAAGAGCTAAATTAAGTCCAGCTGCTTCACTGCCTTCTTTTTTTATTTTTAAAATTTCATCTTCTAAGATTTCTTTTCCTTTTAATAAACGATGGGAAACCAATTGGTCTTCTGTTACTAAAAGACTCGTATCATCGGAAAAATAAACGAGATAGTTCTCTTTCTTTTTTGAAATTTTCACAATTGTCAACATACTTTCCCCTCCAGGCTTATTGTAGCATAAGAAAATTTAGTTTAGAATATAGAAAAGCTTTACGACTATCTTTTGTAAAGTGAGTAACAAATACCTGAACATATGGTAAAGGAGCTATTCATGAAAAATCCAGCAAAAGCAACAGTAACCATTAAACGACTAGGAATTAATGGTGAAGGCATTGCTTATTATCAAAATAAAATTCTTTTTGTCCCCAATGCGTTACCTAAAGAAAAAGTTCTGTGTGAAATTATCAGCTCTAAAGGTAACTTTTTTCAAGGAAAACTACTTAAAATTTTAAAAAAATCTCCCCAAAGAGTGATGCCTCCTTGTCCCATTTATGACACTTGCGGCGGATGTCAATTGCAACATTTAAACAGTGCCGGTCAACTTGTCTTTAAAAAAGATTTACTAAAGCAAGCGCTACACAAATTTAAACCAGAAGGCTTTAAAAATTATCTTTTAAAAGACACCTTAGGAATGAATGACCCTTGGTATTACCGGAACAAAGCCCAATTTCCTTTGCGCCTGGTCCAAGGAAAAATTAAAGCCGGATTGTTTAAAGAAAATTCTCATGACCTGATTCCTTTAGAAAATTGTCTCGTTCAACTCCCCCTCACCCAAAAAATTGCTAATTATGTGGTTTCCTTAATGGAAAAATACCACCTTTCTCCTTTTAATGAGAAAAAAAATACTGGAGATTTTAAAACTTTAGTCATTCGCTGTAATGAAGCACAAACTGAAGCGCAATTAGTGGTTGTAACCCGCACTGATTCATTTCCTTTTGCCAAAGAAATGATTATAGAAGTCACTAAAAAATTCCCTGAGATAAAATCCTTCATGCAAAATATTCAGCCAGAAAAAACTTCTTTAATTTTTGGAGAAAAGACGAAAGAACTTTGGGGTGTAAAAACCATTGAAGAAACCATTAATCACACCACTTTTTCTTTATCCCCAAGAGCTTTTTTCCAATTAAATCCTGCTCAAACCAAGGTCTTGTATGCTGAAGCTAAAAAAGCCTTAGAACCAAATAAAAATGAAACATTAATTGATGCTTACTGTGGCGTAGGAACAATTGGCTTGTCTTTAGCTCCTTTTGTTAAAGAAGTTCGGGGAATGGATATTATTCCAGAAGCTATTGAAGATGCTAAAGAAAATGCCAAAAGATTAAACTTAGAAAATACCCACTACTTTGTGGGAAAAGCAGAACAATTAATTCCCCAGTGGACAAAAAAAAACTTTGTAGCTGACGGAATCATTGTGGATCCTCCAAGAAGCGGTTTAGATGACGCTTTACTTAAAACTTTAATGACTCATCCAGTGAAAAAATTAGTTTATGTTTCTTGTAATGTTTCTACTTTAGCCAGAGATTTAGTGACTCTAGGAAAAAAATATCACGTGGAATACTTACAGTCAGTAGATATGTTTCCTCAAACAGCTAGATGTGAAGTTGTGGTAAAAATGCGCTTGAAAACTATTTAAATTTTTCTTCAACTTCATTACAATTTAAGGGAGTGAGACATTAGTCTCACTCCCTTTTTCCCACCCAAATCAAATCAGTACCTGGTAGATGATTCATAAAAGTAATCAGTAAAAAACAAAGTGTCAGCTGTCAGAAGTTATTTCAGTAGCTACAGCCTCGCTCCATAGTATACATTTGGCATGTATTGGCCTTGGTACTCGCCTTTGACTCCCACCCAAAAAAATTTAAAAATCTTCTCGCCAATTTGTTTGCTGAATTAAAGCATCTACTTGGCGAATTTTTTTAGCTAATTCATTAAGTTTTTCTGTTAATTCTTTTTGACTAAAACTTGGCACCATTTTTATTTCATTTCTCGCAAATCTTCTTTGGTCTTGTTGCGTAGAAATAATTTGTTGGTAAACATCATATTCCCGACGATACCCTTCTCTTTTTTCTAAAGTAGCTTGTAAGGTTTCCTTTGTTTCAAGCACGATTACGGTTTGATTTTTTTCGTGAATGCCTACAATTATTTTTTCCAGTTGAACATTGACTATGTGATATTCTTTTAACAATTCATCCATGGAGACTTCTAGCTTGTCTCCTTCTTCAATTAAACTTTGGGAAATCATGGTGTTTTTTAATCCTAAAAGTTTATTTTGTAAGTCTCTTCTTTCTAATAAAGCTTCGGCTAATTTCATTGGCCTAACCTCCTTTTTTCTATCTTACCATGAAAAAAGGAAGCAAGACATTTCTTCGTCTCACTTCCTTAAATTTATTTTTGAAAAATTATATTTTCAAGAATCTTCTCATGGATAAAATCGAACCTACTGAACCAATAATCACACCCATGACAATCATAACAATAATGACTTGAGGAACAAGATCAGCTGGCGCCATTAAAGAGTAACCAGTTTTCATTAAGTCCCGGTTGAAAATAGTAAAGACTTTTTCGTAACCAAAAATCATCGCTAGTGTGGGAATAATCGCACCTAATAAACCAACCCACGCCCCTTCAAGGAAAAATGGCCAACGAATATAACCATTTTTTGCCCCAACTAAACGCATAATTTGAATTTCTCTTTTACGCGTCATAATCGTAATCCGAATCGTATTAGAAATTAAGAAAATAGCGACAAATAATAACACAATAGTTCCCACTAAGCCCCATTTTCTAACACCGTCAGAGATTTTGAAAACTTTATCAGAAAAATCACCGCCGTAATCGGCTTGTTCTACATTGGGAATTTTTTCGGCTTGTTTTTGCACATCTTTCACTTTGTCTGGACTATCAGCTGAGACAATGTAAGCATCTCTTAAAGGATTATTGTCTCCATCAAATAAATTAAAAGCATCCCCGTAAGTTTTAATTAAGTTTTGTAATTGTTCGTCTCTAGAAGAGAATTTTACTTTGTCCACGTGGGAAAGCTCTTCTAGTTCTTTTCCTACTTTATCCACATCAGCTTCTTCAGTGGACGTTTCCACAAAAACCGTCACATTCACATTATTAGCAATATCTTCAGCAAGTTTTGTTACATTTAACACCACTGCTAAAAAGACACCCACAAGTAAAAGAGTAATGGTAACAGCGGAAATGGAAGCAAAACTCATCCAACCATTTCGTTTGATACTTTTAATACTTTCCCATATATGGCGAAAAAAAGTTCTAATCATCGTACCCATATTCCCCCTCTACTTGGTCTCTAATAATACGACCATTTTCAATAGCAATTACCCGATGACGAATGGTATTGACAATTGTTGAATTATGTGTGGCCATGACCACAGTTGTTCCTTGAGTGTTAATTTTATCTAATAATTTCATAATTTCCCAAGAATTTTCTGGATCTAAGTTTCCTGTAGGTTCATCGGCAATTAAAACTTTAGGGGTATTCACAATGGCTCTGGCAATGGCTACCCGTTGTTGTTCCCCACCAGATAATTCAGTTGGGAAAGTCCGCACTTTATGTTTTAATCCTACTAAATCTAAAACTTCCAATACTCTTTTTTTAGTTTCCCGTGGTTTTTTTCCAATAACTTGCATGGCATAGGCCACATTTTCATACACGGTTTTTTGCATTAAAAGTTTATAGTCTTGGAAGACAACTCCAATTTCTCGGCGTAAAAGTGGCACATCACGGTTTTTAATTTTCATTAAATCATAGCCAGCCACATTTAAAGTGCCTTTACTAGCTTTTTCTTCCCGGTACATTAATTTAATAAAGGTAGATTTCCCTGCCCCAGAAGGTCCAACGACATAAACAAATTCACCTTGATCAATTTTTACAGTAATATTACGAATTGCTGTGGTACCGTTGCTATATTTTTTCATTACATCTTGCATTTCGATCATAGCAATTTCCTTTCTAAAAAGAGAAGCTAAAACTTCTCAAGTAATATATCCTTGTTGATTATAGCAGATGATTATTTCACCTTTCTAACAGACCGTTACAAATAGATGTCAATTTCAAGAACTTAATCAATTTCTTTTGCTAATTGCCATTTTAAATAAGCGTCAATGAAATTATCTAAATCTCCATCCATGACAGCTTGAACATTTCCTGTTTCATAATTCGTTCGGTGATCTTTTACCATATTATATGGATGAAAAACATAAGAGCGAATTTGCGAGCCCCAACCAATTTCTAGTTGTTCTCCTTTAATGGCAGCAGCTTCTTGAGCTTTTTTATCTTCTTCTAATTGATAAAGTTTGGCTTTTAACATTCCCATGGCTTGCTCCCGGTTTTTAAGTTGAGAACGTTGTGCTTGGGAGGCAACCACGACGCCAGTAGGTAAATGAGTAATTCTCACTGCAGAAGAGGTTTTATTAATATGTTGTCCTCCAGCACCACTGGCACGATAAGTATCAATTTTTAAATCATCTGGATTAATTTCAATATCAATCGTGTTATCAAGTTCAGGCATCACATCTACAGAACAAAAAGACGTATGACGTCTAGCATTACTATCAAAAGGGGAAATTCTAACTAAGCGATGAACACCTTTTTCACTGCGTAAATAGCCATATGCATTATACCCTTTAATGAGTAAAGTGACACTTTTAATTCCCGCTTCATCTCCTGCTTGATAATCTAAAGTTTCCACAGAAAAACCATGTTGTTCAGCCCAACGAGTGTACATTCTTAAAAGCATACTCCCCCAGTCTTGAGATTCTGTTCCTCCAGCACCTGGGTGAAGTTCCACAATGGCATTTCTTTTATCGTAAGGACCTTTTAATAAAAGAGACAGCTCATAAGCACTCATTTTTTCTTTTAAATTTTGACAATCAGTGACTAATTCTTCTTTTAATTCCTCATCCTCTTCTTCTTGTAACAGGTCAAACAAATCTTTAGCCTCATCATAGGCAGATTTTAATTCATGGAAAGAATCATATTTGGCTTTATACCCATTGGTTTCATCAATAATAACTTGGGCTTTTTCACTATTATCCCAAAAGCCAGGTTCAGCCATTTTATGTTCATTTAAAGCAATATCTTCTTCCAGGCGATCTAAGTCAAAGAGACCTCCTAAAAGATTTTAAAGTTGTTGCCATTTCTTCAAGTAAAGATCTAATTTC
>CAMJVA010000045.1 GCA_946409145.1 uncultured Enterococcus sp.
TTCCGCATGGAAAATACGTTACCTATTGAAGATGGACAATTTATGCAATTATCTATTCCAAGAATAGGTGAAGCACCTATTTCTGTTTCCGGTTATGGGGAAGGCTATTGCGATTTCACCATTCGTAATGTGGGAAAAGTAACCAATGAATTATTTAATTTAAAAAAAGGCAACAATATTTTTATGCGGGGGGCTTATGGTCATGGGTGGCCTTTAGCTAAATTCCAAAAGAAAAATATGTTAATTATTGCTGGTGGTACAGGTGTTGCCCCTATTAAAACCTTAGTGACAAAATTTTTTGAACATCCAGAAGAATATGGCGAAATTTATTTAATTTTTGGTTTCAAAGATTCTCAAAGTATTTTGTTTAGAAAAACTTTAGACGAATGGAAAAAAGCACCTAACTTCCATGCAATCTACACATTGGATCGGGAAAAATATGAAGATTGGGAAACAGGACTAGTTACCCAATTTGTGAAAGATGTACCCTTTAAAGAATTTAACGGTAATTATGAGTGTGTGGTTGTGGGACCACCGATTATGATGAAATTTGCCGTTCAAGCTTTAGATCAAGAAAATATTCCTGAAGATAAAATTTGGGTTTCTTATGAACGAAATATGTCTTGTGGCATTGGAAAATGTGGTCACTGCCGAATTGATAGTACTTATGTTTGTGTAGATGGACCTGTGTTTAATTACGCTGCAGCGAAAAATTTAATCGACTAAGAAGGTGTAGAAGTTATGCAAGATGTAAATGTGCAAGAAGTTAGACAAATGTGTTATCGGCAATCAAAAATTCCTGGTGAATTTATGCTACAATTGCGTTGCCCAGGAAATTATTTAGAAGCAAAATGGTTAGAATTAGTGCAACATGTGTGTCAAACTTGGGGAAATGGCAATTTCCATATTGGAACGCGTTTAACTTTTGATATTCCTGGAATTAAAGCAAAAGATATTCCAGAAGTGAATAAATATATTGCTCCCTATCTTTATGAAATTGAAACAGAAATGTGCGGCGTAGAAATGGATACTAGAAATGGTTATCCTTATATTGCCCCACGTAACGTGGTTGCTTGTATTGGAGGAATTCACTGTATTAAAGCTAATATTAATACCCAAGAACTTGCTCATAAAATTGAAAAAATTATTTATCCTAATCCTTACCACGTAAAAATTGCTGTAGCGGGTTGTCCTAATGACTGTTCTAAAGCGCAATTCCAAGATATTGGGATTGTGGGAGTTACAAAACCTGTATACGATGCTTCTCGTTGTATTGCGTGTGGGGCGTGTGTTAAAAAATGTCAAAAAGTAGCCACAGGGGTTTTAGAAATGAATGCGCAAAATAAAATTGATAAAGATACATGTTGTTGTGTGGGCTGTGGAGAATGTATTACTGCTTGTCCAACTGGAGCATGGTCTAGACAAGATCAAGTCTTTTACAAAATGTATATTGGTGGCCGAAGTGGGAAACAATATCCACGAATGGGTAAAATGTTTGGTAACTGGTTATCTGAAGAAGCGGTATTGCAAATTATTTCTAACTGGCCTAAATTCTCTGAATGGGTAATGGGTGGAAAACCTGAATATCTTCACGGAGGACATTTAATTGACCGGGCTGGATATCACAACTTCAAAGAATTTATGTTAAGAGATGTTAACTTAAATGAAGATGCTTTAATTGCTGATAATGTTTACTGGGCAGAACAAGAATACCGCAGTAATATTCATTTGAAATCTTTAGACCGTCATTTAACTGTTCAATAATTTTTTGGAGGAGAGTTTGTGGGTTTAAAAAAAATTAAGTTGATCATTATGATCGTCACCACAGTCTTTTCTTTTACCAGTATGTCCGATGCCTTTTTTCTAAAAGGCTATTCGGCCATACCTTGGTTTATTATTAGTGCCTTAACTTATTTTGTTCCTTATTTATTTATCGTTTCTGATTTAACGTCAGTGTATAACGATAAAGCAGGAGGAATTTACACTTGGCTAAAAGATTCTACTAGTCAAAAGTTAGCCTTTGTGGCCACTTTATTGTGGTACAGTAGCTACTTTATTTGGATGGTCAGTCTTTTTATGAAAACATGGATTCCTCTATCTATTTTACTTTTCGGTAAAGATATTACGCATGAAACTACTCTTTTAGGAATACCTACAATGGGTGTCATTGCGGTGTTGTCTATTTTATTAATTATTGCTATTTCCTTAGTTATTTTATCTGGCTTTCAAAAGATTTTAGATATTTCCTTTTTTTCAGGAAGATGTTTATTATTTTTAATGGGACTCATGGCTATAGGAAGTATTGCTGTTTTAATAGGACATCAGGGAGAATTTTCCGCTAGCTTACACGTGAATCCTTTCTTTTCTTCTCAAGGAGTGTTTCAAAGTCCCACAGAAAATTTATCCTTTTTCATTTTTGGGATAACGGCTTTTGGAGGACTGGATACAGTCGCTTGTTTAGTTAATAATACGGGAGAATTGAAAAAGAAATTTTCTAAATTAGTTTTAGCTTGTGGGGCTGTGATTATTTCTTTATACATTGTGGGAATTTTTCTTTGGGGAGCCAGTATCAATTTAAGTGAATTTGTCAATGGAGATAAATTTCATCTAGGTAATTTAATGTATGGCCTAATGGGGCAACTTGCTTTAAATATTTCCGGGACTTTCCATTTGTCTGCTGGATTTTCTCAACTTTTATTACAAGTTTTTTTACGCTTAACTGCCCTAACTTTATTTACGGCTTACATGAGTTTATTGTCGATTATTTCTTACGGACCTCTTCAAGCGATTACTGAAGGAGTAAAGGAAACAAAATTAAGAAAATATTTACACCATAAAAATAAAAAAGGAACGCTTATTTTACCTGTATTAGTACAAGGGATTGGCTTAGGTTTATTTGTTTTAGTCATTAGTTTTTCCCAAAAAACTATTGGGGGATTTTATAATCAATTAACCTTAATGACTAATATTTCTCGTTCCATTCCTTATTTGCTCGTGGCCTTATCTTATCCGGCGTTTAAGAGACTTTATCCAGTGAATAAAGATTTAACCGTGGTCAATAAGAAAAGTCATGTGTACTTGTTTTCCACTTTAGTCGTTTTAAGTGTGTGTCTAAGTATTTTCTTTAGTATTTATGAAAAGATTGTGGTTCATGAGTTTTTAAATGCCTGCTTATTGCTTTTTGGCCCTGTTTTATTTGCCGCACTAGGCACGGTCATTTTTAAATTTTGTGAAGAAAAAACAATGGTGAAAAATAACTAAAAGACTGAGGCGTTTTTCTCAGTCTTTTTTACATAGGAGTAGAAAATGAAAGCTAATTTATATGTATTTCATGGGAGTCAAAAAACTACGTGTTACAATGAAATGGTGAGTTTTGGGAACACTTTAATGAAGGAAAGTCCAGTCTTAAGTGAAATAGCTTTTTTAGCACATGACACAAATACCATGATGGATCAGGTGAGGGTTTTAAAAAATTTAGGAGCCACAGAAATTTGTTTAAAACCTATTTTACTCATGCCAGCGGTGCACTTTAATTTAGATTTGCCTCCAGTTGTCAAAGAGGCAAAAGAAATAGGCGTTACCCTAAAAATCGCTAAGACTTTAGGAGAAAGTAAAGCTTTAAGCAACTCTTTAAAAGCTTCTTTAAATACTATTCCATTAAAAGAAAAAACTTGTTGTGTCATTTTAGCTCATGGAAGCAAAAAATTTCCTGAAGTAGAGAAACGACTAAAAAAAATAATGGCAACTCTTCCTCAAAATATGCCTTTATTTGATAGTTATTTGCTTTCTCAAGAGAAAGATTTACAATTAAATCAACGGTTGCAGTCATTGAAAAAAGAATATGATCATCTTTACGTCATTCCTTTTTTCATTTTTTATGGCCATTTGCTTGAGAAAATCACGCGAATTACCACAGAAAATCAAGGGATTTTACTGCCCAATGTTTCTTTAGATAATGTAAAAGATGCTTTAAAGGAGATTACATGTTAATTGATGTTTCTTTTCAAAATAAAAAAGTAGTGATTATTGGTGGAGGAAAAGTTGCCTTACATAAGGCTTCTCTCATGGTAGAAAATTCAGCTAAGGTGACGGTTATTTCTCCGGAATTTCTCCCAGAATTTGCCCAATTAAATCTGACTTTAATCAAAAAAAAATACGACGTAAAAGATATTATCCTGAATGATTTTGTTTTTGCGTGTACTAATGATTTAAAAATAAATGAACAAATTAGTCGAGATGCGAAAAAACTAGGAAAATTTATTAATAATGTCTCAGATCCTAGTTTTTCTGATTTTACCAATGTGGCGACACTTCAGTGGGAAAATTTTTTAGTGGGTGTTGCTCACAGTAAAAAAGAATTTCGCCAAAGCATTGCTCTTAGAAATGAGTTAAAAAAATATTTGGAGGAAAAATCATGAGTCAAGTGTATTTAGTAGGAGCTGGACCTGGAGACCCACAACTTCTTACTTTAAAAGGAGCCCAAGCATTAAAAAAAGCCGAAGTCGTCTTATATGATCGCTTAGTGAACCCGTTATTATTATACTTAGCCCCTAAAAGTGCTGAATTAGTTTATGTAGGAAAAAAACCTCATGAGCATGGGACCATTCAAGAAGAAATCGGTGAGAAGTTGCTTCATTATGGAAAAGAAAAAGTTACTGTGCGCTTAAAAGGGGGAGACCCTAGTATTTTCGGCCGAGTGGCTGAAGAAATGGCTGTTTTAGAAAATGCAGATATTTCTTATGAAGTGGTTCCAGGGATTACAAGTGCTGTCTCTGCCTCTATTTATGCAGGATTTGCTGTAACAGAACGCTTAATTAGTGAAAAATGTTTTATTTGTACTCCAACAGAAAAATTACAAGATTTTTCTAAAGAACCCTTAGGAGAAATTGCGAAAAATGGCAGTGTCGTAGTTTACATGGGCATGGAAAAATTAGAAGAGTTAGTCACTATTTTTCTAAACCAAGGAAGCGCTAAAGAATTACCTGTAGCCATTGTTGAATGGGGAACTTGGGGAAGACAAAAAAAAGCCGTGGGGACTTTGGCTACGATTACTCAAAAAGTTTTAGAAAAAGAGATTCATAATCCCGCCTTGATTGTTTTAGGACAAAGTGCCAAAAAAGCCGAAAACATCTCTTGGTTTGAAAAACTACCAGGGTATAATAAAAAAATTATTTATGTCACCAATGAACCTTTAGATTTAGAAAAAATGTTTACTTATACCAGTGAAGGTACTGACATTTATCCTGTTTTAGTGGGAGAAGCTTATGATTCCCGTTTTGCTGAACTTCATGAACGAATATTGAAAGAATATGAAAATTATGAGATGGTATACGTAGGTGAAAATGCGCAAAAAGATTTTCAAACCTTAAAAGAAAAATTATTTCATGAAGGGTAAAGGAGACAATTATGAAAACTGTCTTTAAAGTTGGCACGAGAAAAAGTAAATTAGCTTTAATTCAAACAGACCAAGTCATTGCAGGTTTAAAGAAACTTTATCCAGAAATACAATGTGAAAAAGTTTATATTACTACTAAAGGTGACGCAGATCGAAAAACTTCTTTAAAAGAATTAGGTGGACAAGGAGTTTTTGTCAAAAAGATTCAGCAAGCTTTGTTAAATGGGGAAATTGATTTTGCTGTCCACAGTGCCAAAGATATGCCCTCAAAAGAAGCAGAGGGTTTGGTTTTAGCGGCTTTTTTAAACAGGGCCAGTGTGAACGACTGTTTGTTAACGAAAGGAGCAACTTTAGAAAGTTTACCTAAAGGAGCAGTGGTTGGCACTAGCAGTTTGCGTCGACACTTTCAACTTTTACAAAAACGTCCCGATTTAGTCATTAAAAATCTTAGAGGGAATATTGAAACTCGCTTAGAAAAACTAATTCAAGAAGAGTATGACGGGATTATTATGGCTAAAGCAGGTCTGGAACGATATGAGTTAAACTTAGAGGATAAAAAAATTAAAGAAAATATTTTACCTTTAGAAGACTTTTTACCTGCAGTAGGGCAAGGGGCCATTGCTGTAGAATGTAAAAAAGATTCCGCCATTGCAGAAAAACTTCAAGGATTAAACGATGAAAAAACCTTTCAAGCAGTGAGCTGTGAACGAGCGTTTCTATCTGTTTTTGGAGTGGGATGTAATGTACCCATTGCCGCCTTTGCTGAAGTGTTCCCAGAAAAAATAATCCTTCACGCCCAATTAGGAAATCTGGAAAGCCAAACAGAAAAAAGTTTGGTTTTAGAAGGAAAAAATCCCGTGGCCCTTGGCTTAAAAGCAGGAGAAGAGTTGAAAAAATTTCTATGAGCTGCTTGTTATTATTACGAGAAGAAAATGATAATTTACTAGATCAGAACAAACGCTTTCCCAGTTTTTCTAAAGTAGTAACTTGTCCGTTAATTAGTTTTTCCTATGATTTTTCCTGGAATTTAAAAAAAATAGCCTTATTAAAAGAAACACCCTGGCTATTTTTTACTAGTCAACATGGGGTCATTGGCTTTTTTTCCTCTTTAAGAACCTATTTAGCTAAAGAAGAACGAGAGAAAATTTTAAAAAATAAAAAATATGCTGTTATTGGAAAAAAAACCGCTAAATGCTTAGAAACATATGGCTATAAAGCAGATTTTATTCCCCAAAAAGCTACTAAAGAACAGCTCATTAAAGAATGGGAACATGATTTTTCTGGTTCTAAAATTTGGTTAGTAGGGGATTTAGTAAAAGAAACAGCAGATCCGTTGAATACTTATTGGACCGTTTACAAAAATCAATTACCAAAAGACAGCTTAGAAAAATTAGAAAAAACCTTAACTTCAGAAATTACCCATTGTTTCATTTCCAGTCCGTCTATTTGGGGACGTTTTTATACTGTTTACCAAAAAAATATTTTTCCTCTTAAATTTTATTGTTTAGGGGAAACCACCGAAAAAGCCATGAAAAAAGATTTACCAGGACTTTCCATTACACCAATTAAATGAGGTGAAAAAATGCTTGATTATCATTATGTGACTTTTTTAGCCGTTTGCCAGACCCAAAGCTATACTGAAGCGGCGAAATTATTAAATTTAACCCAACCAGCAGTGAGTAAGCACATTGCTCAGCTGCAAGAAATGGTGGGAGTGGAATTATTAGTTTATAAACATAAAAAATTAACTTTAACAGAAGCAGGAGAGCACCTTTATCAATTAGCCGCCCACATTCAAAAAGAAGGGACCAATGGACTGAAACAATTATCCATGAAAGATCTCCCCTTAGAGATGAACATTGCGTGCACTTTAACCATTGGGAATTTTTTAATTGGGGATGCTTTAGGACAACTTTTAAAAAAATTTCCACAATCTCAACTAACACTCATTGTAGAAAATACTTATAAACTCGTTCGTTTATTAATTCATGATGAAATTGATTGTGCTTTTGTGGAAGGGGATTTTGATAGAAACTTTTTCAAACACAAGGAATTTCACCAAGAATCCCTAGTGGGTGTTTGTTCTCCTGAAAATTCTTTAAGTCACAAAGAAGTAAGCGTGGAAGAAATTAGTGATTACACCTTGATTAATCGAGAAGAAGGCTCAGGCCAAGGAAAAATTGTGTCAGAAGAACTCATGAAAAAAGGTGTCTTACTCGGCCAAATGAAACAAATTTCTGTTGCTAGTTTTCCAGTCATCAAAGATTTTGTTAAAAAAGATTTAGGGATTGCTTTTTTATATGAAAGTGCCGTAAAAAAAGAAATAGCCCAAGGAGAGTTAGCTAAAATTAATTTAGCAACAACGTTTCCTAAAGAAAAAATGTATTTTATTTATCGCCATGAAAATGCGACAGTGAAAAGAATTTTGGATAATTTCTCATTGTTTGAACAAGAATAAATCACTTAAAGGAACTTCTTTTGAAGGTTCCTTTATTTTTTTAAGTATTTTCCTTGACACTTTAGCTACTCGGTAATATTATATAGTGGTAGTTAATATTACTTAGTAGCTTAGGAGAAAAATTCTTTTTAAGTTTTAAAATATCTCTACTACTAAGTTATACAAGTTAGGAGTAAGAAAATGAAAAATATTACTGAAATGCTGAAGGGTGTTTTAGAAGGAGTTATTTTGGAAGTCATTAGTCGAGGAGAAACTTATGGCTATGAAATTACTAGTACCTTACAAGATTTAGGTTTTGAAGATTTAGTGGAAGGAACTGTTTATACCATTCTCATTCGCTTAGAAAAAAAAGAGTTGGTTACCATTACTAGGAAAAAAAGTGATATTGGACCTATGCGAAAATTTTATTCTTTAAATGAACAAGGGAAAAAAGAATTGGCTTATTTTTGGGAAAAGTGGGATTTTTTAACAGAACGTTTAGAACAACTAAAGGAGTATCCACATGATTAAACGAGAATATTGGGATTTAAAATTACTCAAAGAAAAAAAGGAAGCTTATAAAAATAAAATGGCTCAAGGAAAATTGCTTTCTGAACCTTATGAAAAATTTTTCAATGACGCTGTAGAAAAAATAAATGCCGCTTACGGAGGCTTTGACGGGCTTGATTTAATGGACGCACATGTCTCTTTACTAGAAATTCTTACAGAAGCAGACGAAAACCAGCTTTCACTAGAAAATTTTGTGGGAGATGACGCCAATGAGTTTTTGGAAAATTTTCTCAAAGAATTAGACATTCCATTATGGGGTGATAAATATCTCCATAAGAAAAAAACTAAAATGAATAAAAAAATTACGAAAAAATTAAGGGGAAAATAAAATGCATCCAATAAATAGTTTAAAGAAAATGATTGAAGATAAAAAAGTTTGGGGACAACATGAAAAAGAAGTAGCAAAATTACCAAGAGATTATCAAATTGTCTATAAAGAAGTGGAAAAATATTTGTTTAACTTTGCTGCAGGATCAGGCACGGACACAATTGAAGGAATTTATGGACTGCTAGAATTCCTAAAAGAAGGAGCAGAAGCTGGGATTCCTGTTTTAGAGTATGTAGGAGAAGATGTGGGAGAGTTTGCTGAAAGTTACCGAGCTTCTTTAAAAACTAAATCTTGGGTAGATGATCCTAAGAAAAAAGCAGAAAAAAATGTTGCTAAAAAGTTAGCAGAATTGGAGAAAGAAAAATAAGAAAAAAGGTCGCAGAATTTTTTCTGCGACCTTTTTTCTTATTTTAAGGGTTTCTTTTGTAAAGAGAAAATACTAATAAAGCTGAATAATAATAATAATACGAGTAAGCTTCCCGCTGCCACTGAACCCTGTTGAGTGGTTAAAGGAAGACTCCCTTTTTGATGTTGAAATAAAGCAATGATACTTGCCACAATGGAAGTAGCAATGCCTCCAGTAAATTGTTGCAAGGTATTAAATAAGGAATTTCCATCATTGTATAATTTTTTAGGCAGTTGATTCATGGCTGTAGTAATAAAATTACTGTAAGAAATCCCAGATCCTATTTGAAAAGTTACATGACCTAAAATTAAAAAAGGAACAGGTGCTTTAAGGTAAATAAAAAATGTTAATAAGAAAAAACCAATTAAAGCTAGGAGTGTCCCAAAAAGTAATGGTTTTTTCGGACCTCGGCGATCTAAAATTCTTCCTCCAATAGGCGCTAAAACAGCACCGATTAATGCCCCAGGTAACATAGCAAGTCCGGCAATAGCGGAAGATTTTCCTAAGGTAATTTGAATAAAATTAGGTAAAATAAAAGAAACGCCTAATAAAATAAACTGATAGACTAAAAAACTAAATAATAATTTTCCAAAGTAAGGTTCTTTAAATAAGGAAAAATTTAACAAAG
>CAMJVA010000046.1 GCA_946409145.1 uncultured Enterococcus sp.
AAAAAGTAAAGGCTTACAAAACTTATCCTATCCTTTTTAGAAAGAAAGTCAATGACCCTTTTTTTCTTTAAAAAAAGCTTTTTTGAAAGTTAAAAAAAGCGTGAAAGAGTTTTTCCTCCTTCACACTTTTCCTTCGCTTTTTTAACCGTCATAAAATCCTAAAACCGCAATGGCTAAAATGACAAAAAAGACAGCCAGATATTGTTTTTTGTTGAGCTTTTCTTTTAAGAAAATTCGCGCAAAAATAATGGATACGACTGAATAAGAAGCAATCATTGGAGCTGCCACAATAGCATTGGCGCTCATGGCAAAAACGTAGAAAAATTGTCCCAAAGTTTCAAAAATAGCCGCTAATCCTTTGTCTTTTTCTTTAAAGATTTGAACTTTTTCATGCTTCACAAAATGTAAATAAGCCCAGACAATTAAGCCTACAATTAAAAAGGTGAGTTCATAACTCATGTTTGCTTGATCTTCTGGTAAAATATTCCGATAGTCTAAATAAATGCCATCAAAGAACGTCCCTAAACCGTCAATAATACAATATAAAATAGGAAAAATAATCGCCACTGCACCTAAACGATATTTTCGGTCAATTTTTTCCCCTTTTTCTTTTAGTAAAGCATCATTTTCTTGTTTTTCAAAAACAGATAATAAGAATAAACCAATAATAATAACAATAACTGCTGCCCATTGAAGAGGTGCCATATTTTCATGCATAATAAAAAATGAAAGCAACACCACTACAGCACCAGAGGAATTACTAATGGGACTGGAAATAGAAAGTTCAATATATCGTAACCCCACATATCCTAGTGCCATAGATAAAATATACATACTGGAAACTGGTAAATATACTAAAATATTTTTAAAATCATAATCAATGCCTTCGTAAATACCATAATAAAAAATGGCATGAATTCCCATGACAAGACCAACCATAATCACCGTTTTTAAGGCAGAGTAGCGATCTGCTTCATTGTTTCCTTTTTTATAAAAAAGATCCGCTGCACCCCAAGCAATTAAAGTAACAAATGCTGGTAAAAACCACATAACATCTTCTCCTTTCTTAATTTTAATACTTTTTAAGATTACTTTAAGTCCTATTTCTCGTCAACTTATTATGAAATAAAATTAAAAGATTTTTTTTAGAAAAAAATAGAGAATTCATGACAAAAGGTCCGTATTCTGTTAAACTATTCACGTATACAAAGTGAGGTGACAACATTGGTACCATTCTTTATTTATTGGGCAATTATTTTAGTTTGTATTGCGTGGGCTGTATTAAGCTTATGGTTTACCATTTTTTATTTATCACGGAAGGAAAATGGAAATCTTTGGGCCTTTGCATTATTTAACGTGATTGCCGGCATTGTGTTAGCAATCGCCTTGGCAATTTATCGTACATGGGGTTGGGGTATCACCCAATACTCCTCATTAATTTATGTAATTTTAGGTGTTTTTGCTGTTCTCACTATTTTCCAAGCTATTTTTGGAAGAGAACCAAAAGCTGCCAAAGCTTAAACACGCTAAAAAATCCGCAGAATTTATTTTCTGCGGATTTTTTGTTTTTATTGTACAGGAATCCTTAGTGTCACACTAGAAAGATCTACCGTATAGGCAATCTCTTGGTTTCCTCTTACAGTCATGCCAAAGTCAGTGGCGTAAATAATCAGCCCTAGTTGGTGACCTTGGGGAATTTTATATAAAGTAGGTTGTAAGTCTAAAGATATTTCTACCATTTCATCAGCTTTAAGGTCATCTACTTCATAGGCATTTCTTCTATTTTGTAAATTAATATGGCCTTTAGTAATCATTTTAAATGGTGTTTCTTGGTCTTCTTTAAATTCTTGCAAGGTATCACTCTTAAAATGATACCCTAAGACTAAACTTTTTGCCCCAAGAACAGTGGGGACTTCTTTAAGACGCTTTTTCTTTCCATAATCAACTAATTGGAAAGACAACATGCCAAAGTCCACACTAGAAGCCACTTTTAAAGAAAGTTTTGGAGCACCACTTAAAAATAAATCTTCTAATGGTGCAGTCTTCATTAAGACACGGTTATTTTCTAGAGGAGAGTTGTCTGCTTTTAAATCTTTTTCCCATAAAGAAATATTTTTCGTATAAGCAGTGAATTGTTCTTCTTCTAAGGAATCTTTAAAAGTTTGCTTACTTTCTCCAGCAGGTTTTTCCTCACTTAAACCTTGATCATTTACATAATAAGTTTTCATTTCACTGTCTTCATTTTCCCAAGTGGACAGTTTTTCCCAAGTTTCTGCTTTTAAATTATCTTGGAAAACCACTGGAGGTAAAATGTCATTGGCAGAATTTTCCACTGCATAAAGTTTATTAGATAACCACAAATTAACCATATCTTGGAAATCAACAGAGGGCATATTATTAATATAAATATGTTGTCCTTGATGTAAGACTAACTTACTTTTAATCGGCATTTTTTGTAATTTTTCCCACAACTGATACACGTGTCTTGGTTTCACATTCCAGTCATTCACCCCGTGAACCATAAAAATATCACACTTAATATTTTTTACATGAGGCAAATAATTTCTCTCATCCCAAAAAGTATTGTAATTTCCCGTTTTTCTATCTTGTAATCGTTTCATTTCCTCTTGTTTTTCATCAAAGAAGGCTTTATTTTTCAAATAATCCCCTGCTTCTAAACTTCTAGAAAATGTTTCTTCGGCTAAAACATCACAATCTTCTCCAGGAAATCCTCCAGGAGCAATGACTAACCCATTGTCCCGATAATATTCATACCAATTAGAAATAGCCGCTTCACTAACAATCGTTTCTAAACCTTTAACACCTGTTGTGGCCACTGCTGTAGCTAGAGTTCCTAAATAAGAGCGTCCACCCATGGCAACACGCTTATTTGACCACCAGGCTTTGACTTCAATATTATCCGTTCGATTCGTGAAGGCACGACGATTTCCTGCTAACCACTCCACAATATTTTTCATACTTTCTGTTTGTTCTTTAGAACCACACGTTTGAATACCGTCAGAATCTTTACTGCCAATTCCTGAGGCAAAAACTTGGATGAAACCTCTGGCTAATAAATAATTATTTAAGCTGTACACTTTTTCTTCATTAAACGTTTCTTCCGGTAAGTCTGCTTCACCTAACACTATGCGTTCTTTAGGTAAATTGATTTCTGGAGTCTTATAAGAAATGTCTTCATAAGGAATATCTCTTGGAGTTTTTCTTTCTAAAGGCACATTCACCCTATGCATTTTAGCGTCTCCTGTTACTGGATTTACCCCTTGATCATAAGGACTAGCGGTGAAAAAGACGGGCATTTTAATTTCATTTGAGGCTTTAGGGCGAATGATTTCTACTTTGAGTAAATCTCTTTTCCCATCTTCATCTGTATCAAGAGCACTTTCCACATAAACCACTTCATAAATTGTTTCACTCATGTTAAAGACAGCTTGACTTTTTCCATTGAAAAAGAAAGGTTTTGGAAAATTTTTCCCTGCATAAAATCCCCGATTAGCTAAATCATCAATGAAAGTTAAGCCTTTTGTTGTATGAGTATTTAATAATTGGTACCAAGCATTTAAAAAGACTTCCCCTTTAGAAAAGTCTCCTGTTATTACAGGAATGCCACATTTGGCACAGGTTTTTAACGTGTCTTTTACAGTTAAAAAATCATTCACGTGAAATTTTAACAATTGCAAAGCCACGTGATAAAAAATTTCTGCACTTAATTTTTCTTCTTCTTGGAAAAATTCACTTAAGGTTTTTTCTGGGGTAGCTAAAAGACGGGTTAAATAATCTTTCACTCCTGATAAACTTTTAAATTGCGGAAAACTTTTCTCTAGAAAAAGTTCAAATAACTTTTTAGTATCTTCTGTTTCTTTTGTAAATCCTAAAGTAGACAGTTCTTTTTCCACAGTGGAAAATTCAGGTAAAGCATAGGCAAATTGATTAATTTTCATAAATTGTCACAACTTTCTGTTTATTTTAGATATACTTTAACACATTAATAGCACTCTAGAAGTTTTTTTACAGTGACACCACAAAAAAAGTTTTGTAGCCACTCTTTTCTCACAGAAAAATACTTCTGTAGTCAGCTATTTTTTCTAGTATAACAGAAAAAGACGAAAATTAATTGACAGACTAAAAAAAATAGGCTATGGTCTTACTAGATAATTAAATAGCTTGGAAATTCAAGGTAGAGGTTGCAGGTTTCATGACCCTTAACTAAGCGTAGTGACGCAATGAAGTTAAGTTTAGGGAAACTTGCCGAAATTAAATGAAGTTCACTAACTTTTTTTAATTGGGGTAAAAGAGAATATCTTTTACACTGTCTTAGTGTGACAACTAAGGTGCGCTAATCTAGAATCCGTTCATCCGAATGATAGTTTGCAGCCTTTGTTTTTTTCTAGGGCTGTCTTTTTTTATCTAAAATTAATTCGGAGGAGAAAGTTATGAAAAAAAGTTTTATTTTACTTACCTTTTTAATCAGTTTATTCATCCCCACCCTCACTGTTCACGGAGAACAAGGAGAATTTCGCGTGGGCATGGAAGCCGCCTATGCTCCTTTTAACTGGACGCAAAACGACAACAGCAATAACGCTGCTGAAATTGATGGAGAACCTGTTTTTGCCAATGGTTATGATGTACAAATCGCCCAAAAAATTGCCAAAGCGTTGGACAAAAAATTAGTCATAGTAAAAACTTCTTGGGATGGGTTAGTTCCAAGTTTAACTTCTGGAAAAATTGACGCCATTATTGCGGGCATGAGTCCCACAGAAGAAAGAAAACAAAAAATTGATTTTTCCAATAGTTACTGGACGTCTAATTTAGTCATGATTGTGAATAGTGAAGGAAAATACGCTAATGCTAAAAGTTTAGCCGATTTTTCTGGAGCAAAAATTACTGGACAGTTAAATACTTTCCACTACTCAGTAATTGACCAAATCCCTGGGGTACAAAAACAAGAAGCCATGGACGATTTTACTAATATGCGCGCCGCCTTATCTAGTGGAGTCATTGACGGCTATGTAGCAGAGCGACCTGAAGGAATTACTGTTTCTGAAAAAGATAAAATTTATAAAATGATTGAATTTAAAGACGGGGCAGGCTTCACCACTGATCCTGCTGATACGCAAGTTGCTGTTGGCCTTAGAAAGGGCGATCCTAATATGCCCGTTATTAACCAAGTCTTAGAAACCATGACTGAAAAAGATCAACTTGCGTTAATGGATGACATGATTAAAGCCCAACCTAAGACAACTGGAGAAAATGACACCCCAGAAAAAACAACTATTTTAACTATTCTAAGAGATAATTGGCCAGCCCTTTTACGAGGTGTAGGTTACACTATTTTAATTTCCATGGTCGGAACAGTGGCTGGTTTAATCATTGGACTACTCATTGGGGTTTTTCGTACCTCTCCTGTGGCAGAAAAAGGGCCACGAAAATTTTTCCATCTTTTATTTGAAAAATTATTAGCCATTTATATTGAAGTCTTTCGCGGTACCCCAATGATGGTTCAAGCCATGGTCATTTATTACGGCCTAGCGCAATTTGCCGGCATTGATTTAAACCGCATTATTGCCGCTTTGATAATTGTTTCCATTAATACTGGTGCTTATATGGCAGAAATCGTCCGAGGAGGAATTTTTTCCGTAGATAAAGGACAGTTTGAAGCCGCAGAAGCTATTGGGATGACTCATGGACAAACCATGTCAAAAATTGTAATGCCCCAAGTGATTAGAAATATTTTGCCCGTTACTGGGAATGAATTTGTAATTAATATTAAAGATACTTCCGTTTTAAGCGTTATTTCTGTTTCAGAATTATTTTTCCAAGGAAAAACCATTGCTGGACAAACTCTACAAATTTATCCAACGTATTTTATTATCAGTCTCATTTATTTATTCCTCACCTTCTCCATTACCCGCTTGTTGAGAAGTGTGGAAAAACGCATGGATGGAAAGAGCAACTACATTCCTTATGCCAACCAAGATCAAGTCTCACACGTGGATAAATAGGAGGAAAACTCATGGATATTATTACTATTAATCATTTGAAAAAAAGTTACGGAGAAAATGAAGTTTTAAAAGATATTCAACTAAACGTTACAAAAGGTGAAGTGGTCACTATTATCGGCTCTTCTGGTTCAGGAAAATCCACTCTCTTGCGCTGTATTAATCTTTTAGAAAAACCCACAGGAGGAGAAATTCTTTTCCAAGGGGAAAATGTTTTACAAGAAGGATACAACTTGCCTGCCTACCGCACTCATGTTGGGATGGTTTTTCAACAATTTAATTTATTTAATAATTTAAATGTTTTGGAAAACTGTACAGTAGGACAAACCACTGTTTTAAAAAGAAATAGTGAAGAAGCTAAAAAAATCGCCATGAAAAATTTAGAAAAAGTCGGCATGGCTCCTTTTATTGAAGCGCGCCCTAGTCAATTATCCGGCGGGCAAAAACAAAGAATCGCCATTGCCCGCGCTCTTTCTATGGATTGTTCTGTGATGCTTTTTGATGAACCCACTTCAGCACTAGATCCAGAAATGGTAGGAGAAGTGTTAGAAACCATGCAGTCCTTAGCCCACACAGGACTAACGATGATTGTGGTCACTCACGAAATGGGCTTTGCTAAAGAAGTTTCTGATCGGGTTATTTTTATGGACAAAGGATTAATCGCTGAACAAGGACATCCAGATGATATTTTCACTCACCCTAAAGAAGAACGCACTAAAGAATTCTTAAAACGCGTTTTGAAATAAATTTAAAAGACAGTAAAAAACATCCTGAGGCGCTTTGCCTCAGGATGTTTTATTTTCCAGACATTTTTTCAACGACTAATTTAATATAAGCTTTTACACCTGTTGGTTTTGGATGAATTTGATCGTCGTAAAACCATTCAGGATGATTTTGAGCTTCTTTATTCCAATCTATTAAATGGAAATTTTTATATTTTTTACCTAACTCACTTAAAGTATCGTTGACTGTATTTTGCCAGCGAACATTTGGAGCATGAACGTTAACCCAGTACACTTCTTTTCCCTTTAAAAGAGTCATAATTTCCTCAAAATAACTGGAATTAAAGGTGCCATTAGTACCAAGTCCGATTAAGACGGTGTCGTGCAGTTGTCCTGTTGCAGCCATTTCTTTTAAAATTTCTGGGGCTTGATAGACTTGTCGACCAATTTTTCCATCTACATTCATTTTTGGAAAAACTTTGATTAAGTCTTCAGCTGTGGAAAGGAGAACAGAATCTCCAACAGCTGTTCCAGAGGTTTTATATGCATAGGCAATTTCTTTTTCATTTAAGCCAAATTCTTCTTTTAAAGTGGCAATTTGTTCTTCTGATAAAGTTTCTTCTACAGTAGAACTCGTTGTGGTTTTTTCTTGTTCATCTGTTTTTTGCTCAATTAATTCCTTGTTTTTAGCCAAAGTGCTTTCTAATTCCGTCTGACTTTCATTGACCACTTTTGGTGGATTCACTAAACCATAAATGCTGATTCCTAAAAGCACCAGAGTAATGGCACTTCCTCCAAGGAAAAAATATTTATTTTTTGGTTTCACTAATTGTTTTAATAAAAAGTGAGCCAGTTCAGTGACCATAATGATTAAAATAAATTCAATTAAAGCGTGAATATAAGGATTTTTCGCCACATTCAGCCGTTGTTCATAAAAAACCATGACAGGATATTGCATTAAATAAATCCCGTAACTTCTTGAGCCTAAATAAGTGACCACTTTGCCTTGAAATAATTTACCAAATTCGGCACCAGGATGAACCACAATCATTAATAACAACCCCGATAAAAGGGTAAAAGCGTACATTCCCCCATAATAAACCCTGCTACTATGGTCGGTCACTAAAAGAAAACAAGCAATAATTCCCAAAAGACTCAAAAAGCCCAAGACTTTAAAAACGTTCCGACTATTGCGATTAATTTTTTCTTTTAACCGATAACTAGGCCAAAAATAAGCCATGGCACTCCCAATAAAAAAGGAAAAAGCTCTCGTGTCAGTTCCATAATAACTTCTATTAGGATTTTCAGGTGAAAAAAACAACCCAAATAACACTGCTGATACAACACTTAAAACAAAGAAAGCAAGAAATTTTTTTCCGTTTTTATTTTTAAATAATTTTTGCAACAAAATAAAAATAAGAGGTAAAAAGAGATATAGTTGACCTAAAACACCTAAAAACCACAAATGAGTGTAAGGTGATTGATTGGTAAATTTTTCAAAATAAGAAGAACCATTTAACACTTGCCACCAGTTATTCACTAAAAGCAAACTAGAAACTACTGCTCCTGCTGCTTTTTCTAGTAAATTTTTTTGTAAGAAAAACATATAAGGAATTGTAAAAATAAACATCATCAAAAGCATGGGATATAAACTTTTTACCCGGCGAAAAAAATAACTGAAAAACTTAATTTCACTTTTCCCTTGTAGTTCCACCTTTAAATGATCCGTTAATAAATAACCACTTAATAAAAAGAATAAAGGAACGCCTAAAAAACCTCCTGGTACAGCTTGTGGAATTAAATGATATAAAATAATTCCTAAAACTCCCAAAGCTCGGAAACTATCTAGACCTTTTATATAACGATATTTTTTCTTTTTAACTTTTTCCATAACCTCATCTCATTTCGTTTTCCCCATTTTTATTTCTAGTATAACGGTTCTTCTTTTAAATAGAAAATAAAAAACAATCCGTTACACAGATTGTTTTTTATCTTTTTTACGTTTCCCATTAATTAGCCAAAATCCTAAAGTGATTCCTAAAAGAATCCCTGCTACAGTTAAAATAATCACCATTAATTTATGATTTCCCATTCCTGCTTGAAGCACTTCATGTTCTTCAGTATAAGGCACTCGATGCCCTCTTACTAAATACCGATGAGAATTCACCATGTAAGGGGTGCACGTCATTAAAGTGACATAATCTTCACCTTCCACTACCAGTAAATCTTCAATTTCAGTAGGTTCAATAATTTTTATTTGATCAATTTCGTAAGCTAATTTTTCTCCTGCAATTTCAATGAAAAATAATTCTCCTTCTTTGACATCTGGCAGTTTAGAAAAAAGTTCCGCCTCAGGCAATCCCCGATGAGCCATAATCACCGCGTGAGTTCCCGCTCCTCCCACTGGCATGGAAGAGCCCGCTAGAAGTGCCGCTCCTTTATTTAAGAAAAAATCATTTCCCGTATCGTAAATGGGCATTTCTGCTTTAATACTTGGAATAGTTAAAATGGCTAAAGTGTGTTCTGATAAATAGTCCACACTTTTTTCCTCTTTCACCACTTCTTCTTGAGCTAAAAGTTCTGTGTCTGCAGGTAAAACTTTTTCCTCTTTCATTTCTGCATTCTTTTTTTCCATTTCTTTCTTTAAGGCTTTCAGTTCAGCCTGATTTTTCTTGGCACTTTCTTTTTGATATTGAGAAATAATGTGTTGATCATAAGCTTTAGATAAAGCATCTTGGTAAAAAGGATAAGTAAAAATCCCTAAACCAATTAAAAAACAAATACTTAAAATTATATTTTTATAATACTTTTTCAAAAAGTTCATGAGCTTTCTTCCTCTCAGTGTTTCTATGTAAAATCTAGGACGAAATTTTTCGTCCTAGATCCTAAAAATTTCAATTATGCTTTTTTCTTGCGAGATACTGCTACAACACCAGTCATAGCTACCGCTCCTACTAAGAAGAAGACGATAGTTCCCATTCCACCAGTGGAAGGTAACGTACCTTTAGAGAAGTT
>CAMJVA010000047.1 GCA_946409145.1 uncultured Enterococcus sp.
AGTCTCATGGCAGTTAAGAAAAATAATGATTATTTTTCTGGCTTTATTTTAAAAAAAATAAACAAAAAAGAGAAAATCAGTTGATTTTCTCTTTTTTTAGCTTATTTGATTGATAATTTTAAATGGGCTAAATTTTCTTCCATGACGGAAAGATAGTTTTTTCCCCTATTCATATCTGCTTGGCTTAAACTTTCTAAGGTATTTAAAACACTACTTTTTACCCCAGTTTCTTTGACTAAGGTCTCAGCTACTTTTGTAGTAGCATTTTCTTCAAAATAAATGACTTCAATTCCATGATCTTTTACAAAATGGTTTAACTCGGCTAAACGAGTTGGGGAAGGCTCTTCATCTGGAGTGAGTCCTGAAACGGATTCTTGAGTTAAGTTATAACGTTTGGCTAAATAAGAAAAAGCCGCGTGCTGCGTCACAAAAGTCCGTTGTGTTGCTTCTTTTAGCCCTTTGGAATATTCATTATCTAAGGCTGATAATTTTTCTATATAGCGCTCACTATTTTCCGTAAATACTTTTTCATGTTCTGGATAAAGAGCACTTAAACTTTTGGCAATAGTTGCCACTTCTTCTTTGGCTAAAACAGGATCCAACCACACGTGAGGATCTAAAGTATGTTCATGCTCCTCTTTGTCACTTTCATCTTTTTCTTCTTCAGGTTCTTCAGTGGAACTTTGGCTAAGGGAAATATTTTTTGCTGCTTCAACAAATACTTTTTTATTATTAACGGAATCTTTAATATCAGTAATCCACGTTTCCATTTCTGGACTGTTATAAATAAAAGCATCACTTTCAGATATTTTTACCATATCTTTAGCCGAGGGTTCATAATCATGAGGCTCCGTTCCCGCTGGAATTAGTAAAGAAACTTCTCCCACGTCTCCTACAACTTCTTTTGTGAATTCATACATTGGATAAAAGGTCGTGGTAATCTGTAACTTATCACTATTTTGGGCCTTTTTTTCTTCTTTGGCACAAGCACTAAGACTAAAACTTAACAATACGCTGATGAATAAAATTAGTTTTTTCATTTTTCCTCCCATAAAAATAAATTCATTACTTATGCACTTTATCATGCCAAAGATTTTTTTGTCAAGGAATAAATAACATGAATTTTCATTCAAATGACTAATTTATCATCTGTTAAAACAGTTAAATAACTTAATTTAAATAAAAATAAAAAAACCGCCTCAAAAGAGACGGTTCATTTTTTATTCATGGTTCCGGTGGTTCACCGGTATTTTAACAGGTTCTGGAGTCGATTTTTGTAATAAAAGAGCGCCGACTGCTAATAAGCCGATTAAAGAAGTCACTCCTAATACAGTAAGTAAGCTTGTAACAATCATTGACATATGTCAAACCACCTTTCTAATCTTATTTTAGCAAATAAATTTGAATAAGTAGTGAAGACTGTTTTAATTTTTAGAGAGTTTTACCTGACTTTACCTTTTCTTAATTCTCAGGGATACTTTCGTTTTCAAAAACTAATTGATCACCTAAAACATCCACCGTTACTTTGGTCTTTGGTAACACTCGCCCAGCGATGATTTCTTTTGCTAGGGGTGTTTCTAGTTCTTTTGTAATGAAACGTTTCAAAGGTCTAGCTCCATAAGCAGGTTCATAAGCAGTTTCTGCAATCCAAGTGGAAGCTTTATCTGTAATGCTTAGAACAATTTCTTGGTCGATTAAGCGTTTAGATACTTGTGTGATTAATTTTTTAACAATGTCTTTCACATTATCTAAGCTTAATGGTGTAAACATAATCGTATCATCAATTCGATTTAAAAATTCTGGTTTAAAATGTCCCTTTAAAAGCTCAAGCACTTGATCTTTCACCTGATCAGAAATTGTGCCGTCTTCACTAACCCCTTCTAAAAGTAAATTGGAACCAATATTAGAAGTCATAATTAAAACGGTGTTTTTAAAATCAACGACGCGTCCTTTAGAATCAGTTAAACGCCCATCATCTAAAACTTGTAACAATAAGTTGAAGACATCTGGATGAGCTTTTTCAATTTCATCTAATAAAACAATCGTATAAGGATTTCGTCTTACTGCTTCCGTTAATTGGCCGCCTTCTTCATAACCTACATAGCCTGGAGGGGCACCAACAAGTCGAGACACGGCAAATTTTTCCATGTACTCACTCATATCAATTCTAACCATATGATCTTCTGAATCAAATAAGTTTTCCGCTAATGCTTTTGCTAGTTCTGTTTTCCCTACCCCTGTTGGTCCAAGGAATAAGAAGGAACCTAGAGGACGATTTGGATCTTTTAACCCTGCTCTTGAACGCAAAACTGCATCAGATACAGCATCTACCGCTTCATCTTGTCCAATGACTCTTTCATGGAGGGTTTCATTTAGTTTTAAAAGTTTTTCCCGTTCTCCTTCTACTAACCGAGTGACAGGAATTCCTGTGAGGCGACCGACTACTTCAGCAATTTCATTTTCAGTTACGGATTCTTGAACCATTTTAAGGTCATCATGACTGGATTTTTCTTCTAGTTCTTTTAGTTCTTTTTCTAATTGAGGAATCGTACCATGACGTAAAACAGCAGCTCTTTCTAAATCATAGTTGTTTTCTGCATCTTCTAATTCTCGTTTAGCTTTTTCCAGTTCCCCACGTTTACTAGAAACTTGGTTCACTTCTTCTTTTTCTGTTTCCCACTGCATTTTTTTACTGTTAGCTTCTTCACGTAAATCAGCTAATTCTTCTTGAAGATTTTCTAACCGTTTTTTAGAAGCATCATCTGTTTCCTTTTTTAAAGCAGCTTCTTCAATTTCCAGCTGCATTAAGCGTCTGGTTACTTGGTCCAGTTCAGTTGGCATAGAATTCATTTCCACTTTAATCGTCGCTGAAGCTTCATCAATTAAGTCAATGGCTTTATCAGGTAAGAAACGATCTGTAATGTAGCGATCCGATAAAACTGCCGCAGCTACAAGAGCATTATCATGAATATTTACTCCATGATGAATTTCATAACGTTCTTTTAATCCCCGTAAAATGGAAATAGTATCTTCTACAGTAGGTTCTTTAACTAATACTTTTTGGAAACGACGCTCTAAAGCTTTATCTTTTTCTAAATATTGGCGATATTCATCTAAGGTTGTTGCACCAATTAAATGAAGTTCTCCTCTTGCTAACATAGGTTTTAAAAGATTTCCCGCATCCATAGAACCTTCTGTTTTTCCGGCACCGACAATGTTATGAATTTCATCAATGAACAAAATAATTTGTCCATCAGATTTCTTCACTTCATTTAAAACGGCCTTTAAACGTTCTTCAAATTCACCTCTAAATTTTGCTCCAGCAATTAAAGAGCCCATATCTAGAGAAAAAATAGTTTTATTTCTTAAATTTTCTGGGACATCTTTTTTAACAATTCGTTGGGCTAAACCTTCTACAATAGCAGTTTTACCTACCCCAGGTTCCCCAATTAAAACAGGATTATTTTTGGTTTTTCGTGACAAAATTCGAATGACATCACGAATTTCTTCATCACGACCAATAATAGGATCTTGTTTTCCAGAGCGCACTTGTTGGACTAAATCTACACCATATTTTTCTAAAGCTTTATAACGTTCTTCTTGATTTTGTGAGGTCACTTTTTCCCCACCTCGCATTTCTTCAATATTTCTTCTAATTTCTTTTTCAGTTATTCCGATACTTTTTAAATAAGTTGTGAGGGGATAATTTTTTAAAGTCATTAAGCCTAACAAAACTATTTCAGTTGATAAATATTCATCAGAGAAACTATCCTTTAAGGTATTACTCTCTTGCAATAACCGATATAAATTTTGACTCATATTTTGACCATAAGAAACATTTCCCGCTACTTCAACTTCTTGATCTAACAGTTCATCTACTTTAGCTTCAAGAGCAGTGACATCTACGCCGGCATCTTGATAAAAATTTCTAGCAAAATGTTGTGGCGTTAAAAAGACTTTCCACAAATGAGGAATGTCAATTTCTTGATGATGACGAGTTACGGCTATTTGTTGTGCTTCAGCAATTGCTTCTTGTAAAGTAGTTGTTAATTTTTCTGGATTCATTAAAAGACCTCCTTTTTGAACTGATTTTATTATACTGCTATTGGTCAAAATTGGTCAAACAATAACTCTTAAAATAGCAAAAAAATCTAGGATAAAATATCCTAGATTCATTCAAAGGGATTATTCATATAAAAATGCTTTAAATTTCTTTTGTAAACTTTTAATGGTCCTATTAATTTCACTTTCAGAACATTTTAAAATCGCTGCACATTGTCCTGTGGCAAATCCCCCATTATATAAAGTCATAACTTTTAGTTCAAAGACCCCTAGATTTTTATTGAATAATTCGATTTTTTCTTTCACTAACATTTGTTCATAAGAGCTTAAGGTATCCTTATCTATGGGATCGTATTCCCCATTAAGTTCATTTTCATAAGAACACGCTTCTAAATCTCCTCTTCTTTTTACGGCTTGTTCTTTCCTTAAAAGACTAATAATATGCCTGGTAAAATTTTTTTTGAAGTAAAGACCGAAAGTAACGCCATTATTTTTAATAAATGACAGAGCTGATCTATGAAAAATAATAAATCCTTCTTGTAACCAATCATCTAGCTCAAAATATTTCAAATGATAATAAGCTCTTACTTTTAATACCATGGGCTCATAGCGCTTATAGGCTTTTTTTAATTCTTGCTCATCTCCTAATTTAATTTTATCGATCCAGTCATATTCGTTCATCTAATCCCTCTCCTTCCAGTCTTTCAATTTCCTTTTTTAAGTTCACAATTAATAATACGCGCTAAACTAAAAAAATGGTTTTAAGAAATATCGTTATTTTATAATATTTTTTTATTTGTTTTAATTTGTTATCTAAATATTTATTTAAACTGTTGCAATTTGTTTTTTTGCTCTTTTCTATTATTCTTACGTTATTTAAAAACCTTCATATTATTAGAAAGCTCTCATTATGTATTTCTTTAGGAAAAATAAAGTTGAATTTTTTTAAGAAAAAAAGTTATCACTCCTTTATCTACAAAAAAAGAGTGAGACAAATCATGTCTCACTCATTAGTTATCTAAGTGTTTTTGGAGATTATTTTTTAGATAATCTATTGAATTGAATCCCTACTCAATTTTTTACTTAAGAATTCATTTTTGCCTTAATTAGCGACTTAAACGAGAAGCACTGCCACTTTCCATGACATTTTTAATATCAGCTTCAGACACTAAGTTAAGATCCCCTGTAATGGTTAATTTCAATACAGAAGCAGCTAAACCAAAGCGAACCATGTCTTCTGGGGTATAGTCATGTAAAATACCATGCATTAAACCTGCACCAAATGCATCTCCAGCAGCAACACCTTCCATAACGTGCATTTTATATGAGTCCGTTTCATAAAACTGTCCGTCAGTAAGTAGTAAAGCTTTCCACGTGCTCTCTTCAACAGAATGAATGTCTCTTAAAATACTAGTGACCATTTTACAATTAGGATATTGTTTCATAACCTCTTTCATTGCTTGTTTAAAGCTATCTTCTTGAGCAATACCCCGAGTTGAGTCGCCATCAAAAGCTTTGATGCCTAAGGTTGCTTCAAAATCTTCATCATGGGCAATGCAAACAGTAACATATTCCATTACTTTTGACATCACTTTTCGCGCTTTTTCTGGTGACCACATTTTTCCTCGGTAATTCATATCACACACAACAGGAATGTCATGTTCTTGACAGTATTTACAAGCACTTAAAATAGTTTTTTCTAGCTCTTCAGAAATAGCTGGGGTAATACCAGAAAAGTAAAAATAAGAAACATCGGCAAAAATGGTTTCCCAATGAAATTCATCGGCTTTAGCTAAAGAAAAAGCCGAATAAGCACGATCATAAACCACATTAGTGGAGCGAACGCTGGCACCTTTTTCAAAGAAATAAATACCGAGACGACCGTCCCCTTTAATTATTTTTTTGGTATCCACGCCATATTTTCTTAAAGTGGCAATAGCACTTTCCCCTAGTAAATTATTGGGGAATTTGGATAAATAAGAAACGTCATTGCCTAAAAGAGCTAAAGAAACAGCCACATTGGCTTCTGCTCCTCCATAAGTTCCTTCAAAAGTATTAGTTTGTAAAATGCGTTCATTTGCTGGAGGTTTTAAGCGGAGCATCATTTCTCCAAAAGAGAGTACTTTTTTCATGAAAATAGTTCCTTTCCTTAATCGTTATTTTTTTTGCAAACACTTTCTTATTGTAGCACTATTTTTTTATTTTTTGGAACAAAATCAAGTGGTTTTTTTCTTTTTTCCATCCTGACCAGCAGTTTGTAAGACAATTAATTTGTCCTCTGGCAAATAGACATATTCGATGTAATCTCCCACTTTTGCTTCTAAAAGTTTTAAAACATTATCTGGAATAGTAATAATATTTGAATTTCCAGAACGACGAATTAAAAAAGAAGAAATGGGTATTTTCCCGATAGCATTCGAAGTGAGTCGCTCCCCTTTTCGCTCATTAGTTTCTTTTGGTTTGTCCTCTGGTCTTTTCTTTTTTAAAAAAGCAGGTTCATCATAAAAAAATTTTTATCCATAAAACACCTCTATCTAAGCAGTATATACTGTATTTTTATCTTAATAATAACAGTATATACTGTTAAATTCAAATGAAATAAGTCATATTCAGAAATATAAAGCCAAAAAGAATAGTAAAAATCTTTTTTACAAAGAAAATCCAGGTTAACATAATCATATTATGTTAACCTAGATTTAAAGGGTTATGAACGAAAAGTTTGACAAGCTTTCACTGCATTTTGCCAACCTAGATATAATTTTTCTTTCTTTTCTTGTGACATTTTTCCAGTAAAAGTAGCCCCTTCTTGAAATAAATTTTTTACTTCTGCTAAATTTTCCCAAAGACCTATGCCAATGCCCGCTAAGAGAGCAGCTCCTAAAGACGTTGTTTCAATATCTTTTGGACGAATAACAGGAATATCTAACAAGTCCGCTTGAAATTGTAATAAAAATTGATTGTTAGCAGCTCCTCCATCTACTTTTAGGCGAGGAAGTGTTATTTGAGTATCTTTTTCCATAGTTACTAAAATATCTTTTACTTGGTAAGCAATGGCTTCTAAGGTAGCTTTTGTAATATCCTCTCTTGAAGTACTTCTTGTGAGTCCAAACATGGCTCCTCTAGCATCTGAATCCCAATAAGGAGCACCTAAACCTGTAAAAGCTGGAACAATGTAAAGACTGTCTTCTTTAGAAGATTGCGCCATTTTTTCAGATTCACACGCATTGTCAAATAGTTTTAAACCATCTCTTAACCACTGAATAGCGGATCCTGCTACAAAAATACTTCCTTCAAGTGCATAAGAAGTTTTTCCATGAATTTGATAAGCAATGGTTGATAAAAGTTTGTGAGAAGAGCGTTGTAAAGTGTCTCCTGTATTCATGACAATAAAGGCCCCTGTGCCATAAGTGCTTTTCGTTTCTCCTTTTTCAAAAGCCATTTGTCCAATAAGAGCTGCTTGCTGATCTCCAGCCATTCCTGAAATAGGCACTTCATGACCATAAAAATGAAAATCTTTCGTTTTTCCATAAACTTCTGCATTACTTTTAACCTCAGGAAGCATTGCTTTTGGAATATTTAAAAGTTTTAAAATATCTTCATCCCATTTTAAAGTAGTAGTGTTAAACAGCATAGTTCTTGAAGCGTTAGTAAAATCTGTAACATGAACAGCTCCTGCAGTAAATTTCCATAAAAGCCATGTGTCAATGGTCCCAAAAAGTAATTCTCCTCTTTCAGCTTTTTCTTGGGCAAAAGGTACATTGTCTAATAACCAGCGAATTTTAGTGGCTGAAAAATAAGCATCAATGACTAGTCCTGTTTTTTCTTGGAAAAAATCTTCATATCCTTTATTAATCAGTTCTTCAGCAATAGTAGCTGACTGTCTTGATTGCCAAACAATGGCTTTATGAATAGGTTTTCCCGTGTTTTTATCCCACACAATAGTAGTTTCTCGTTGATTAGAAATACCAATGCCTAAAATTTCTTCTGGATGAATTCCAGAAGAAATAAAACTATCGGAGATCACTGATTGCACAGATTGCCAAATTTCTTCTGGATCTTGTTCTACCCAACCAGATTTTGGAAAATATTGGGTGAATTCTTTTTGAGCCATTGCTACAATATTTAAAGATGAATCGTAAATGACACTTCTTGAACTGGTGGTTCCTTGATCGATGGCGAGTAAATATTTTTGTTTCATTTTCTAACTTCCTCTTACTTATTTTTTTAAGTATAGCAAATTTTTCCGAATAATTGGTGTTTTCTTTGGGTTACTTTTTAAGAAATATTTTTGCTATGCTATAATTTTTTAAAGGAGTGATATTATGTTGAAGGTTGGAATCGTTGGTCTTGGGGCCATTGGGGAAAAATATTTGGATATTTTAGCACAGTTTCCTCAAGTAGAAATTAAGTCGTTGTGTGTTTCTAGTGAAAAAAGTGTCCAAAAATTAAAAGAAAAATACGGCAGTCAGTATTTCATTTCAAAAAATTATAAAAAACTGGCTGAAGATGATAGTCTAGAGGCTATTTTTGTCTTAACCCCACATCCTACTCATTATGAAATTTGTAAAGAAGTCCTTTTAGCTAAAAAACACTTATTTTGTGAAAAGCCTCTAACGTTAACAGGAAATGAAGCTGAAGAATTAGTCGACTTGGCTAAAAAAAATCACTGTGTCTTTGCAGTAGGTTACAATTTAAGATTTCTTCCAGCTTTTGAAAAAACAGCCGAAATATTAGCTAATAATCTTTTAGGGACGCTCACCTCTTCACAGTGGATCGTTAACACCATGTATCGAGATATGACCTATTATCATTCTGCTTCTTGGCGCGGAACTTTAAAAGGTGAAGGTGGCGGCGTTTTATTAAATCAAGGAAATCACGAACTTGATTTATACCGGCATTTTTTTGGAGAAGTCATTGATGTAAAAGCTAATTTAAGGCGTAAAGGCTTGCTTCCTTTAGAAGTAGAAGAAGCTGCAGATATTTTATTCCGTTTTAAAAATGGTCATCAAGGACTATTTCATTGTAGTGTCACGGAAAAATTTGGTGAGAATCATTTAGAAATTTTTGGAACAAAAGGAAAATTACAAGTCACCCCTCACCAGGTCATTTTAACCACTGAGGATAAAGTGGAAAAATTTACTTATCCTAAAGGTAAAGAAGAAACCTATCCTAAAATGTTGCTTGATTTTATAGAGGCTTGCATTCACCAAGGCCTGCCAAAAGTAACGGGAGAATCGGGAGCCAAAACAGTCAAATTATTAGAAAGAATTTATCACATTGGGGATTATTTTTCTTTTTAACTCAGTTTTTATTTAAGGTAAAAAAGGTTTTAAAAGGCAGAAGTTATCCTGTCTTTTAAAACCTTTTTGTGTATCCTTTTTATTTTTTTACCCAGCCAAAACCTAATGCTTTTTCTCCTAAATGAGTCCCAATCACTGGACCAAAATAAGCAAGATCAATTTGTAAATTAGGATTGCGGCTTAAAAGACGAGCTTTTTCTTCTTCAGCTTGTTCTAAGGCATTAGCATGAATAATGAAGAAACGGTAATCACTAGCATTATTCGCCGCTTTTTCTAGTAATAAGTCCTCAATCCGATTAAAAGCTTTTCTAGACGTACGAATTTTTTCAGCTACAACAATTTTTCCCTCTTCAAAGGTCAAAACTGGTTTGATTTT
>CAMJVA010000048.1 GCA_946409145.1 uncultured Enterococcus sp.
AAATGCGAGGAATTAAAACCCCCCATTCTACGACGACGACGTTTTATTACAGCGGTCGTTTTCAAGAAGAAAAAGAAAAAAATGAATTTTTGCGAGCCATTGGGCGATGAAAGAAATTTTAGTGGGGAGTCATAATCTAGGGAAAATTGCCGAAATGCAACAGTATTTAGACCTTTTAGGTGAAAAAATTTTATTAAAACCAGTTAAAATCACCCCTCCCAATGAAACAGGGATGACCTATGAAGAAAATGCTCTACAAAAGGCTAACTATTATTATGAGAAAGAAAAAAAGCCTGTGTTAGTAGATGATGGAGGCTTAGAATTAGAGGCTTTTCCAGAAATTTTAGGGATAAAAACCCAACGCTTTTTTAAAAGTGAGACCAATGAAGGAAAAAATCAAGAACTCACAGAACTTTTTGCCACGGAACCAAATAAAAATATTTCTTTAATTTCTGTTTTAGTCTATTACAAAAATCCTAATGAGTATTTTTTAGAAAAAAGTATTTTAAAGGGAAAATTTGTTTCACCTCGGGGAAATCTTGGTTATGGTTTTGATCCGATTTTTTATTTACCTCAAAAAAATAAAACTTTAGGAGAGCTTTCAGAACGAGAAAGAGGCGCCTTTAGTCCAAGAATTACTAATTTAAAAAAATTAGTGCCTTATTTTTAAAGGAGAAAACATGAAAAATTACAATTTTCAAAAGAAAAATCAAGTCATGGGAATTTTAAATGTCACCCCCGATTCTTTTTCTGATGGAGGAAATTTTCAAGAAGTCAATGAGGCTTTAAAACATGCTGAAAGCTTACTTGAAGCAGGGTGTGACATTATAGACATTGGGGGGCAGTCCACAAGACCTGGGTATGTGGAAGTTTCTTTTCAAGAAGAGTTGCAACGGGTTTTGCCTGTGGTCACTGAATTAAGAAAAAAAACCACTGCCACTATTTCCGTGGATACTTATTTTCCTGAAGTGGCTGAAGCAGTTTTGAAAGCTGGGGCGGATATTATTAACGATATTTCTGGATTAGAAAATCCAGCAATGATTGAAGTGTTAAAAAAATTTCCAAATTCAGGCATTATTGTCATGGATAAAAATAAACATGAGGATTTAAAAAGTGGTTTGAAAGATTTTTTTCAAAAGAAAACGACTAGCTTAAAAAAGGCTGGAATTTCTTTTGAGCGAATTTGCTTAGATCCAGGAGTAGGGTTTGGAAAAACCTTAGAACAAAATATTTCTTTAATTCAAGCGCCGCAAAAATATCGTTTTGAAAATTATCCTGTTCTTTATGGGATTTCTAGAAAGCGAACCATTGGCTCTTTAGTCAATGAAAGTGACGCCAAAAAAAGAGATTACGGTTCCGTGACTGCTTCATTATGGTTATTGAATCACGGGGTAGAAATTGTCCGCGTTCATGAAGCTTACGGGATGAAACAAGCAGTGACCATGTGGGGAAAATTAAATGAAAAATAAGGAGACGAAAAATTTTCGTCTCCTTATTTTTTAACTATTTTTTTAATAATCCGTGTTCAATGTACCAATTTTCAGGCTGCCATACCCAAGTACGTCCATCTTTTCCTAAGAGATCGTCGCTTTCTTTTGGTCCCATGGTGCGGGCAGGATATTTAGCCAATTTATTATGGGATTGTTCAAAACCTAATTTAATGGCATCAACAATTTTCCAAGAATAAGCCACTTCATCCCAGTGAGTAAAGTTCGTGGAGTCTCCATTTAAAGCATCTAAAATTAAAGTTTCATAAGCTTCTGGAGAATTAGAAGTTAATTCTTCAGAGTTGCGATAATCTAATTTTAACGGATGAGTTTGGTACTCATCGCCAATTTCTTTCCCATTAATTTGTAAAGAAATTCCTTCAGTAGGTTGAATATAAATGGTCAAAATATTAGGAGCATTTTCTGCTTTATTTTCAGTGAAAATATCCACAGGGAATTTTTTAAACGTCACATTAATCCGTGTGCCTTTTTGAGTGAGACGTTTTCCAGTGCGAATGTAAAAAGGAACCCCAGCCCAGCGGAGATTATTAATAGCTAATTTTCCTGCGACATAAGTTTCTGTTTCAGAAGTTTCAGAAACATTGTCTTCTTCTGTGTAGGCGACAAAAGTTTCCTCACCTAATTGACCTTTTTCATATTGGCCGAAGACAAAATTTTCTGCCACTTCTTCCGGAGAATAAATCTTTACCCCAGATAAAACTTTTACTTTTTCTTGGCGAATATCTTTTGCTTTAAACGCAACGGGCATTTCCATAGCTAAAAGAGCGAGAACTTGCAGAAGGTGATTTTGCACCATATCTTTTAAGGCTCCGGCTTTTTCGTAATAGCCTCCCCGATCTTCCACACCTAATTCTTCTGAAAAAGTAATTTGCACATTATCAATGGCTTCTCGGTTCCATAATTTTTCAAAGAGAGGATTAGCAAAGCGCACTGCAGAAATATTTTGCACCATTTCTTTTCCTAAGTAGTGATCAATACGGAAAATATCTTTTTCTGGGAAAACTTGGGTAATTTTTTCATTTAAGGCAAAAGCAGACTTATAATCTGAGCCAAAAGGTTTTTCAATGACTAAGCGATTGAATCCTTTTTCAGATAAAATATTTTCAGAAGCTAAATGTTCTGTAATGGTGCCAAAAAATTGTGGAGACATGGCTAAATAATAGAGATAGTGTCCAGCAATGTCATAATTTTCATTAAGCTCATCGGCTAATTTTTTTAAGGTAAGATAATGTTTTGCATCCGTCACGTCATGACTTTGATAGTAAAAATGACTGGAAAAAGCAGCGATTTGTTCTTCTTCTCCTAAAGAAGCTACAGATTCTCCCACTACTTCTCTAAAATGTTCATCACTCCAAGGACGACGGGCAGTACCAATGACGGCAAAATGTTCTTTCAACAATCCTTTTTTAAATAAACGGAATAAAGAAGGGTACAATTTCCGTTTAGCTAAGTCGCCAGTAGCGCCAAATAAAATAATTAAAGCTTTATTTTCCATGATGTCCTCCTAAATTTTTTCCACAAAAATTGTGCTAGCGGCTTTGTAACCTAAGACAATTTTTTTGTGCTGATTTTCTAAAGTCACTGGCCCTTCATAAGGGGCAATTTCTGTAATGGTAAATTCTTCTTGCATGGATAAATCTAAACTTACCAAATAATCCAGTAAATCTTTTTCATCAATGACCCGAGAAATTTTAATCCTTGTTCCAACAGGATATTCAATTAAAGTTTTTCGTTTGACTTCATGAAGATCTTCGTGAAATAAAGGAATTTTTCCTCCATGAGGACAAAAGGTAGGATAATCTAAGAAAGCATCTGAGCGATTGGCTAAATTATCAGAGGTCACATGTTCCAAAACTTCCGCTTCTTCGTGAACATCGTTAAAAGTATAGTGAAGTTTTTCCACTAAAAAAACTTCCCACAGTCGATGTTTTCTAACGAGGGAACTGGCGGAACGTAACCCTTTTTCTGTAAGTTGGACTCCCTGATAAGGGGTGTGTTTTACTAAATCTTCTTTCACAAGCTTCGTGAGCATTTCGCTGACACTAGCAGGGGAAACATCTAGGCCAGAAACGATTTGTTTGTTATTTACTTTTTGCGTGTCTCCTCCTAATTCTAAAATTAACTTTAAATAATCTTCCCGATTAGGTGTCATTTTTGGTGCTCCTTTTTATTCTGATTGTTTTAAGTGTAGCATAATTTTTTTAAAATAGTCTTTGGAAAGTTTGAAAATTTAACTTTTCCAACTTTTTTAATTGAACTAATTTTTTCTCCATGGTATTATTGGACTATACCAAATACAAAAGGAGTCTTTTTTATGAAAATTATCACTGTCAAAGATAATATTGCTGGAGGCAAAAAAGCCTTTGAACTAATTAAAGAAGGTTTAGACAAAAATTATGACACTTTAGGACTTGCCACAGGATCAACTCCTTTGTCTTTATACGAAGAAATGACAAACAGTACGGTGGATTTTTCAAAGGTGACTTCCGTTAACTTAGATGAATATGTGGGCCTTGACGGAGACAATCCTCAAAGCTACCGCTATTTTATGAATGAACATTTATTTGCTAAAAAACCATTTAAAGAAACTTTTGTGCCAAATGGTAAAGCAGAAAATTTATTAAAAGAATGTGCGCGTTACGATGACATTATTAAAAATCATCCTGTAGATATTCAAATTTTAGGAATCGGCAGAAATGGTCACATTGGTTTTAACGAACCAGGAACAGCCTTTTCTTCTACTACTCATGAAGTTTCTTTAACAGAATCTACTATTGAAGCTAACAAACGTTTCTTTGAAAAAGAAGAAGACGTTCCAACAAGAGCTATTTCCATGGGAATTCAATCCATTATGGCGGCTAAAGAAATTATTTTACTCGCTTATGGAGACGATAAAGCAGATGCAATTGTGAAATCTTTACAAGGACCAGTAACAGAAGATGTTCCTGCTAGTATTTTACAAAAACATCCTCATGTCACTGTGATTGTAGATGAAAAAGCTGCAAGCTTATTAAAATAATAAATAAGAAGTAAGATTTAATTCAATCTAGGGCAAAATTTGTCCTAGATTTTTTTACCTTTAAAATAATTTAAAGAAGAGAAGATTTCTCCCCAAAAAATAGCAAATATGGTAGACTACAAGTAAAGAACAGGGGAGGGAAATTCATGAAAAAAAGACCTTGGCCCTTTGTGGTGGGCGCCTCACTAGTAGGTGTTGCTTATGGTTTAGTAACTAAAAAGAAAAAGCAAGATTTAAAAAATAATTGGGCAAAAAAATATGTAGGCAAATGGCAGTTTAAAAATAAAAACCAAATTAATATTTTAGAAATCACTGCAGACTTTCATTTATTAGTGAATGATAAAAAATTAGCGGGTGTATTAGAAGAATTAAGTCAAGAACAACTAGTTTGGCAAGATAATTTTGGTTACCATATTAAAATTTTAGCTGACGATAAAGCACCTGTCACCATTTATGATGAAGCAGATAATGTGACGTATTTACTAGAAAAATGAGTCTTCTCCAAGGATTGGGAAGGCTTTTTTTATTTTAAGAAAATTTATTTTTCTTATTTAGAAATAGGGCGAAATTTTTAGTTTAAATGGTGTTTAAACTTCACTTTTTTGTCTTTTTTCTCATAACCCTTTAAAAAAAATTAGGACTTGTTATAATGAAGTAATGTGTTTTTTTGAAAGGGGTTTTAAAAATTGGGTAAGTCACCATCTTTTTATGAAAAGTTAGATGACAAAAATCGGTATATTTTAAAGTGTTGTTATTATGTTTTTGCAGTGAACGGGCTGTACGGAATGATTATGGGGTCCTTATTACCTTACATTTCTGAAAGTTATCATTTAAGTGATACGGTTTCTGGTTCATTGTTGTCTGCTCATTATGTGGGAAATTTATTAGCCAGTTTTATTGCTGGAGTGTTGCCACTTTATTTTGGGCGAAAAAATGCCATTATTTTCCTATCAAGTTTTGTTAGTGCCGGCTTTATTTTAATGATTACTACCGGAAATCCATTTTTACTGTTATTGAGTTTTTTCTTTACAGGATTATCTAGAGGAAGTATCTCCAATTTTAATAATTCCATGGTGAATGAAATCTCTGAGAGTTCTCCTGCTGCCTTAAGTTTTCTTCATAGTATTTTTGCTATTGGGGCGTTGTTGGCTCCTTATTTAGTCATTGCTTCTGTGAAAAGTTTTGGTTTTTCCGGCTGGAAAATAGCTGGGATAGTTATTGTTATTTTAACGGTGATTTCTTTAATTTTATTTTCCAGAATGGATATGCCACGACTTCAGAAAAAAGAAAAAGTAAAAGTATCTTATGAGTTTTTAAAAGAAAAGAATTTTTGGATTTTAGCGGGACTTTTATTTTTCTATTTGTGCGGAGAATCTACCATTAATGGCTGGTTAGTGAAATATTTTGTAGATAGTCAAATTTTAACCATTGGCTATGCTCAGTTTTTAGCTTCTCTTTTATGGGTAGGGGTTTTATTAGGCCGTTTAGCTGTTTCTGCTAAAGGGGATCTTTTCCCAAAAGAAAAAATTCTTTTTGTTTTAACCATTGCTATGACCATCTTTTTTGGAATTTTACTAGGAACGAAAAATCAAATGGTCATTACAGTGGCAATTTTTGGCTTAGGTCTATCTATGGCCGGAGTTTATCCCACGACTATCGCCGCTTCTGGGAATTTTATTAAAAAATATCCCATGGCCATGGGCATTCTTTTAGTGATAGGAGGCATTGGGTCCATTGTAATGCCTTTAATTACTGGGAGCTTATCTGATCACTTGGGCATTTTTTATGGCATGGCCGCCATTATTGTTGCTTTAGCTTTAACTATTTTGTGTGTCTTTTTATACAGCAGAAGTGAAAAAAATTAATTCTTTAAAATAAAATTTAAAAAAATAATAGAGCAAGAGCCATTGAAAAGACCTTAAATTGTAATAAAAAAGGCCTTTCCTAAATGGTCTTGCTCTTTTTTGAAAATTTTAAGCAGAATCCTTTCCTTCTTTTTCTCTGAAAGTTATCTTATAATGAGTAGATTCATCATTTAAGATAAAAGAAGGAAAATAATGTTTTATAAAAATATTCAAGAAGGCACTTTTATTGCCCGTCCTAATCGTTTTATTGCTCATTGTCTTTTAAACGGCGAAGTCATTGTCGCTCACGTGAAAAATACTGGTCGAGGAAAAGAAGTATTTCTCCCAGGAGCTAAGGTAGGGTTAGTGTATGACCCTAATCCAAAGCGTAAAACTCATTATGATTTAGTCAGTGTGTTGAAAAAAGACACTTGGTTTAATATTGATAGTCAGTTGCCTAATCATTTAGTATTTGAAAGTTTAAAAAACGGCTTGCCTTTACCGGGTCTAAAAAAACTCACAGTGATTAAACCGGAAACTTTTTTTCAAGAGGCTCGTTTTGATTTTTATTTAGAAGATGAAACAGGCGAAAAGGGCTTTTTAGAAGTAAAAGGCATGACTCATGAAAATAAAGGCTTAGGGGCTTTTCCTGATGCTCCAAGTTTACGAGGGTTAAAGCACGTGGACCATTTAATTACGGCGCAAAATTTAGGCTATCACACCTTTGTTTTTTTCTTAGCTCAAAGTTCTTCTATGAAAAAAGGAACCGTGAATACTGAAATGCAACCAGCCTTTGCTGAAAAAATTACTGAGGCCAAAAGAGCTGGAACAGAAATTCTTTGTTATAATTGTGATGTTAGCCCAGGCACTATTTTTCTCAAAGACAAAATTTTCTTTGACGAAAATCTGCCTTTTGACTCTCCTGTGTAATTAAGTAAATGTAGTCTTTGTTGTACCAGTGTAACTAAGAAAATCTGTCTTTTAACGATGCTCTCGTGTCATTAAAAAAATGGAGGAATGACCATGCTTAAATTAGGAATTGTTGGTACGAGTTTTATTTCCCATGATTTTATCACCGCTGCTCTTTTAACCAAAGATTATGTTTTAGAAGGAATTTATTCCCGAACAAAAAGTCGAGGAGATGACTTTTTAAAAACAATAGAAAAAAATGTTCCCGTGTATCATCACTGGGAAGAATTTTTAGCCGCTGATTTAGATGTGATTTATTTAGCCAGTCCCAATAGTGTGCATTTTTCTCAAGCCATGGATTGTTTAAAACACCACAAAAATATTATTGTGGAAAAACCTGCTTTTACTAGTCCAGAAGAATTTAATCAAGTGATTACTTTAGCTAATGAAAATAATCTTTTTTATTTTGAAGCAGCGCGACACATTCATGAGCCTGGTTTTAAAAAACTTCAAGAACAGTTGCCAAATTTAGGAGAAATTCTTGGAGGAAGTTTTACTTACGCCAAGTATTCTTCTCGTTATGATCTTGTTTTAAAAGGGGAAGAACCGAATATTTTTTCTTTGAAATATGCTGGGGGCGCCTTAATGGACCTTGGAGTGTATTTAATTTATGCAGCAGTGGCTTTATTTGGTCTACCGGAAAAATCCAGTTACACCTGTCAAAAAATTGCCACAGGCGTAGATGGTTACGGCACAGGAGTGTTAACTTATGAGAATTTCCAAGTGACCTTTCATTGTGGTAAAATAATGGACTCAAAGGCGCCTAATGAAATTTACACCAAAGAAGGCACCTTTATTTTGCCAAAAATTACAGGCATTGAAGAAATTTCCTATTTTTCTCGGGAAAAAAAGACCATATGGCAACAGTTTTACCCTATGGACTATCCACCAATGTATTATGAAGCAAAAGATTTTTCTAAGGTGATGCTTCACCCAGAAAATAAAGCTTTAGGAAAAGATTATGAAGAGTGGGTAGAATTATCTCGAAATGTAAATACTGTTTTAGACCATTTACAAAAAAGTGGTCACTTAAATTTTAAACGTTAAAGGAGTTACTATGGCAAACTTATTTCCACCAAAAAACTTTTTATCCTTATGGGAAAAAAATGGTTTCAATAAACCAACCACCATTCAAGAACAAAGTCTCACCCCTATTTTAAACGGGGAAAATCTTTTAGGCATTTCGCCTACAGGAACGGGAAAAACCTTAGCTTATCTTTTACCAGCTCTAGAACGGTTAACCACTTTACCAGCAAAAAGTCAGCTTTTAATCATCGCTCCTAGTCAAGAATTAGCTGTGCAAATTCAAGAAGTAGCTAGAATCTATGGAAGCATTTTGAATTTTAAAGTAGCCGGACTTATTGGTGGGGGAAATGTGAAACGCCAACAAGAAAAATTAAAAAAGAAACCAGAAATTTTAGTGGGTACCCCAGGACGTGTCTTAGAACTGTTACAAAGTAAAAAAATTAAATGGCCAGATTTAAAAATAATCATTTTAGATGAAGTGGATCTTTTATTAAAAGAGCCAGGAAATTTAACCGAGAAAATTTTAAATCACGGGATTAAAGACTATCAACTTTTAGGTTTTTCAGCCACTGAATTAGGAGAAGAGTTACGAGAAAAATATTTCACTAACCAACTTCAACTAGCCCCAGAAGAGATGACCATTGAACAATCTTATATTATGGTAGAAAAAAGAAAAAAAGTGCAACTGTTAAAACGCCTAGCACAAATTCCTAATCTGTCCGCTTTAGTGTTTTTTAATCAATTACAAGATTTAGGAGTAGCCTATGAAAAACTGAAATTTGAAGGGGTCAAAGTGGAAAATTTAGCTTCTGACGAAAATAAATTTCAACGAAAAGAAGCCTTGAATAATTTTAAAGAAGGAAAAGCGACTTTTTTACTCACCACAGATGTGGCCAGTCGCGGCATTGATTTAGAAAAATTACCTTACGTGATTAGTTTTGATCTGCCGCAAAATACGGAGCAATTTATTCACCGAAAAGGTCGCACAGGTCGCATGGGTGAAAAAGGGGAAGTCCTTGTGTTCTCTTTACCGCAAGAAGTTTCTTTTTTGAAAAAATTACCAGGGAATTTTACGGAAAAAACAGTTTCTCACGCCCAATTAATACCTGTTACTTCTGAGACAAAAAGAAATAGCTAAAAAATATTTTTAAAAAGAAAAACTAGGAAAGAGGAATAAGACAAAGGTAGAGGCATTAAACACTTTTATCTCAACCTTTTTCCTTTTCTTTTCTTAGAAAAATCCTTT
>CAMJVA010000049.1 GCA_946409145.1 uncultured Enterococcus sp.
AACCTTTTTTAGTTGAAGTAATCCGTTCTTGTAATTGACCCATTTCAGTAGCTAAAGTTGGTTGGTAACCTACAGCAGATGGCATCCGTCCTAAAAGGGCTGATACTTCAGAACCGGCTTGAGTGAAACGGAAAATATTATCAATAAATAATAATACATCTTGTCCAGCTTCATCCCGGAAATATTCTGCTAAAGTTAAACCAGTTAAAGCAACCCGCATTCTAGCACCTGGTGGCTCATTCATTTGTCCAAAGACCATGGCCGTTTTTTCAATAACCCCAGATTCTTTCATTTCATAGTAAAGGTCATTTCCTTCACGAGTTCTTTCCCCAACACCAGTGAACACAGAAAGTCCTCCATGTTCTTGCGCAATATTGTGAATTAACTCTTGAATTAAAACAGTTTTACCAACACCGGCACCACCAAATAATCCAACTTTACCACCTTTTAAGTAAGGGGCTAAAAGGTCAATAACTTTAATTCCTGTTTCTAAAATTTCTGTACTAGTAGATAATTCATCAAAAGCTGGTGCTTTTTTATGAATACTAGAATAACTAATATCTTCAGGCATTTCACCTTCAAGGTCAATAGCTTCACCTAAAACGTTGAATACCCGACCTAAAGTTTTTTCACCTACAGGAACCATAATTGGTTTACCTGTATCTAAAACTTCCATGCCCCGTTGAAGACCGTCTGTGGACTCCATGGCAATGGTTCTAATCATCCCGTCTCCAAGCTCTAAGGCGACTTCTAAGACGACTTTAGATTTTTTTTCGTCGTTTTTGTAAACGATCAAAGCATTATTAATATCGGGTAAAGATTGATCTAATGGAAACTCAATATCCACTACAGGCCCAATAACCTGAATGATCTTCCCTGTGCTCATCTTGTCTCCTCCTATTTCTAATCTAGAGCTTCGGCACCGCCGACGATCTCTGTTATTTCTTGGGTAATGGCGGCTTGACGAGCTCTGTTGAAAGTAATAGTCAAGTCGTTAATAATATTTTTCGCATTATCTGTGGCGCTTTTCATGGCAGTCATTCCTGCAGCATGTTCTGCTGTTTTAGCATCTACAATTGCCCCGTAAATTAAGCTTTCAGCATATTGGGGAAGCAAAATGTCTAAAATAGCATCTTTTGACGGTTCTAAAATGTATTCTTGTTCATATACCTTAGCTTCACTAGGATCAAGGTCTGAAATAGGCAACATTTTATCTACCCGAAATTGGCTCGTTAAAGAATTAATGTGGTGATTGTAGCACACGTATAATTCATCAAAGACTTTATTTGAATACATTTGCGTAGCAGTGGAGACAATTTTTCTCACTTCATCAAAAGAAGGGAAATCGCTCACTCCACGAAGTTCATAGGCTAATTGATACCCACGACCTTTGAAAAAGTCAGCGCCAACGCCTCCAATACACATTAAAACAAATTCATTTTCTTTTTCATGATCTTGTTCAATCATTTGTAAAGTCTGTTTAATGATTTGTGAATTATAACCACCTACTAAACCTTTATCACTGGTAATAATGATATAGCCGGTTTTTTCTACGGGACGTTCCGTTAACATGTCGTGAAAAGAAGAGACGTCTTTTTTTTGAAAAGGAAAGACTGATTCTTCTTCGTTTTCTTCATTTGCTTGAAGCTGACTAGCAACTAAATGAGTCACCACAGAACGAATCTTTCCAGCATAATCCTGGAAATTTCTAGAGGAAGATTCTGAACGAGTAAGTTTTGCCCCAGAAACCATTTGCATCGCCTTAGTGATTTGGCTGGTTTTTTTAGTGGAGGCAATTCTCCGCTTGATTTCAATCAATGAATCGGACAATTAAATCCCTCCTTCTAAGCTTTTTCTATGGTTTCAACTTTTTCTGTTGTGGACATACTTGCATTTTTTCCAGCAGAATACATTTGTTTAAAGTCATTAATGCCTTTTGATAATTTTTCTTCATCAGGAAGTTCCCCTGTTGCTTTAATTTGTGCTAAAACATCTGCATGATTATCATCAAAATAAGCAAATAATTGTTCTTCAAAATCTAAAATATCGTCTACTGGGATACTGTCTAAAAATCCTCTTGTTAAAGCGAATAAAATTAAAACTTGTTTGGAAACAGAAATAGGTGCGTGTAATTTTTGTTTCAAAATTTCCACGGTCCGTTTACCACGATTTAATTTTGCTTGAGTGGCAGCATCAAGGTCAGAACCAAATTGTGTAAATGCTTCTAACTCTCGGTAAGAAGCAAGGTCTAACCGTAATGTTCCAGCAACTTTTTTCATTGCTTTAATTTGAGCAGATCCTCCTACCCGAGACACAGAAAGTCCTGCATCAATGGCTGGACGAACACCTGCATAGAATAAATCAGATTCTAAGAAAATTTGTCCATCAGTAATGGAAATAACGTTTGTTGGAATGTAAGCAGAAATATCTCCTGCTTGTGTTTCAACAAATGGTAAAGCGGTCATAGACCCGCCACCTAGTTCGTCAGAAAGCTTAGCTGCTCTTTCTAAAAGACGAGAATGTAAGTAGAAAACATCCCCTGGATAAGCTTCACGACCTGGAGGACGACGTAAAAGTAAAGATATTTCACGGTAAGCCACAGCTTGTTTTGAAAGGTCATCAAAAATAATTAACACGTGTTTTCCGTTATACATAAATTCTTCACCCATCGCAGTTCCTGCATATGGTGCAATGTATAATAATGGCGCTGGTTGGCTGGCAGCAGCAGTAACCACAATCGTGTAGTCTAAAGCGCCATATTGTCTTAAAGTTTCTACTTGACTTCTAACAGTAGATTCTTTTTGACCAATAGCCACATAAATACAAATCATGTTTTCGTCTTTTTGATTTAAAATTGTATCAATAGCAATGGAAGTTTTACCTGTTTTTCTATCTCCAATAACTAATTCCCGTTGTCCACGGCCAATAGGTACTAAAGCATCAATGGCTTTAAGTCCTGTTTGTAAAGGTTCCGTAACAGATTTTCTTTGCATTACCCCAGGAGCCATAGCTTCAATGGGACGAGTTTTATCTGTTTTAATATCTCCAAGTCCGTCTACGGGCATTCCTAAAGGATTCACAACCCGTCCGATTAAGGCTTCACCTACAGGAACTTCCATAATTCTTCCTGTACGTTTAACCTTATCCCCTTCACGAATAGTATCAAAATCACCTAAGATAATAATACCTACATCGTTTGTTTCTAAGTTTTGTGCCATCCCATAAGAGCCATTGGCAAATTCTAGTAGTTCTCCACTCATGGCATTTTCTAAACCGTGAGCTCTGGCAATACCATCACCTACGTAAGTAACCGTACCTACTTCTTCTACAGAAAGCTGACTTTTATAGTTTTCTATTTGTTGTTTAATCAATGCACTAATTTCTTCTGCTTTGATGGCCAAATCCTTCACCTCTTTTAGTTTCAGATCTATTTAAGTAATGTTTTTCTTAAATTTTCCAATTGTTTTAAAATACTGCCGTCAATAATTAAATCTCCAGCTTCAACGACCACACCACCGACGATTCTTTCATCTATTTGATTGGTTAAATTAACATTTTCTGCGCCGAAGACTTGTCCCGCTTTTTCTTCTAAAGCTTTAAGCTGGCTCTCATTTAAAGGCACCACAGATTTAACTGTACCATATAAAATGCCTCGGTGAGCATCATAACGTTTTTCAAATTCATCAATCATTAAAACTAAATCATCCATACGGTGATAGTCATAAACCACTTGTAAAAAATTTTCTACTAAGGGAGAAAAATGTGGGAAAATCACTTGGAAAATCTCATCTTTTTCATTTGGTTCAAGGCGGGCATCTGTTAGAATATTTCCCAGATCTGGCACTTCAAGAAAAATTTTTCTTAAACTTCTAAGTTCTTGATAAGTTTCTGGAAGCATTCCTTTTTCTTCAGTAGCTTCAAATAATGCCTTACCGTAACGACGACCCACAGTAAATTTATCTAGTTTCATGGGCATTTCCTAACTGCGAAATAAAATCGTCAATTAATGCAGAATGATTTTCCGCATTTAAATCTTGGTTCATGATTTTACTTGCGATTTCTAAGGACAAATCTGCCACATTTTTTTGCATGTCTCTTTGGGCTTGCTCTTGTTCCCGTAAAAGATCTGCTTGAGCTTTTGCTTTCATTTTTTCAGCATCTTCTCTCGCTTCTTTTAAAATATTTTGCCGACTTTGTTCACCACTAGTTTTAGCAGTATTCACAATCGTTAACGCTTCATTCCGGGAATTTTGCAGTGCCCCTTGCCGTTGTTCTTCCAATTTTTGGGCAGCAATTCGAGATTGTTCAGCAGCATCAATATCATTTGCTACTTGATCTTCTCGTTTTTTCATCATAGCCGTAACTGGTTTCCAGGCAAAGACTTTGATTAAATACATTAAAAGAGCAAATGCCAGTAAGACAAAAAGAATGGTTCCTAATGTAGTAGATGGCGTTGTCTCTCCCAATACAAAATTTGACATATGTCTTCGCTCCTTTTTAGGCTGAGGTACTACTAAAAAGAAAGCAGGAAATTCCTGCCTTCTTCATAGTTCCAGATTATAGTAAAACTAATAATAAGGCTACAACGATACCTAAAATAGGCACAGCTTCAATCATACCAGCACCAATAAACATAGTACTTCTTAATTGTCCAGCCATTTCTGGTTGACGAGTCATAGATTCTAAAGTTTTTGAAATAACCTTTCCGTTACCGTAAGCAGCCGCAATAGCGGACCCAAAAACAGCGATAGATGCAGCGATGTAATTCATGTAGATTTCCTCCTAAAATGTGTGTTTTATTTTTAATACAATTTTTATGCTTCCGCCAATTCAACTTTATGTCCAATATAAACACTTGATAAAGTTGTAAAGATGTAAGCTTGGATGGCGCCAATGAAAATGGAAAATCCAATCCAAATCATTTCTAATGGTAGTGCTAAAACAAAGCCGAATGGTGGCAATTGCATAGCTAGTTGTCCCACTAAGGTTAGTAAAACTTCACCAGCATAAATGTTTCCATAAAGCCGTAAGCCTAATGTTAGAACGTTAGTAAATTCTTCCATTACTTTAATCGGTGCTAAAAAAGCCACTGGTTTTACAAAACTATTAATGAGATAGCCTTTCGTCCCGAATTTTCTAAGACCAAAGAAGTTGCTGAGCAAAATAATGGTCATGGATAAAGTCAAGGTAACTAAAGGATCCGCCGTTGGGGATTTCCACAGGGTAGTCTCGTTAGGTAATACCACTTTGGTGACTAGCCCGATGGTGTTTGCGGTTAGGATAAATAGAAATAATGTAAAAGCAAATAAGTGCACGTTCCCTATTTCCTCTTTTGGCAAGTTATCGCTCAAGATATTTTTAATAAAATCAATGAGATATTCAATAACATTTTGCTTGCCTTTTGGCTTTAAAGTTAGATTTCGAGTTGCAAAATAAACAAGAGAAAACACGATGATGCACGTTAGCAAAATCATCAGACATACGGTCCCGTCAAACCAAATGGGTCCAATATGAAACACCAAAGATTTTTCTTCCAATTTTCAATCACCTCTTTTCTGACACCCGTCTTTTGCTCGAGTTAACGTCCACTATACTACCACCACCTCAGTAAAATTTCAAAAAATTTTCAATAATTTGAAAAAAATTATTCTTAAAGAAAAATTAAAAATGAAAGTGAATGATTTTTTTCAAAATTTGAAGGGTGAAACTGAGATATTGCAAAAGGTCTTGTCCTTTCAAGGACTTAGACTCGTTATTATGCTAGCAGATTTTAAGAAAAAGGAAAAGCAAAGTGAATAGAGAAATTTTTTTATCAGTGTTTGCGGTTTAAAAGTGAATTTTAATGAGATTTTTTTTAGCAAAAAATCATGATATTCTTCTTTAAATGAGAGGTTTTGCGACAAGAAACGTAATATGTCTTATTATATTTTGCAATGATAAGGCTTTATCTATTTTTAAACTTCAAGGCGCGGTCTACTTCTCGTTTTTGTTCCTTTCTTTTTAAGTCTTCTCTTTTATCATATTGTTTTTTCCCACGAGCTAATCCTACTAAAACTTTAGCATAACCATCTTTTAAATAAACTTTTAAAGGAACCAAGGTATTGCCTTGCACTTTTAATTCCCCAATGAGTTTTTGTAGTTGTTTTTTGTGGAGTAATAATTTTCTCGATCGTAAAGGATCATGATTAAATAAATTCCCTTGATCATAGGGACTAATGTGAACATTCCATAAATAAGCTTCCCCATTTTGAATTTTCACGAAACCATCTTTTAAATTAATTTTCCCTTGACGAATGGACTTAATTTCCGTTCCTTTTAACACAAGTCCTGCTTCAATGGTTTCAATAATCGTATAATCATGATAGGCTTTTTTATTTTGCGCCAGTTGTTTGCCGCTTCCTTTTGGCATTTAAATCCCTACCTTTTTTTCTTTTTACCTTTTACACCCTTGTAAAAAGGTTTATCATTTTTCTTTTTCTTCTTTCCTTTTTTAGCAAAAGGTTTTTCTGAGCTCTTCTCACTAGAAGCTTTAGAATAATTTTTTGTTTTTTCTTTTCCTCTACCTTTATGGCTATGGCTCCCTTTACTACTTCTTTGATTGTTCCCTTTATAATGACCTTTTCTTTGGCTACGTCCTGCTTTATTTTCATTGTCTTTACTTGTTCTGACGAGTTCAAAATCAATTTCTCGTAAAACAGGATCCGCTTTAATGACTTTCACTGAAACTTTTTGGCCTAAACGATAAACCGCTCCAGTTCTTTCACCTACTAAAGACATTTTTCCTTCAATAAAATGAAAATAATCTTCTGGTAAATTAGAAATGTGAACCAGACCTTCAATGGTATTTTCTAATTCTACAAATAAACCAAATTTTGTCACAGAACTAATGACTCCAGGGAACACTTCACCCACATGATCTTGCAGAAATTCTGCTTTTTTCATACTGTCAACCATACGTTCAGCATCCACGGCTTTTCGCTCCATAGTAGACGCTTGTTGAGCAATATCTGGCAAATTAAGGGCGTATTGCGCCGTTTTTTCTTCATTTGGATGGGCATAATAATGAATGAGACGATGAACCATTAAATCCGGATAACGTCTAATAGGACTTGTGAAATGGGTATAATATTCTGCCCCTAAACCATAGTGTCCTAAATTATCTTCACTATATTTCGCTTGCTGCATACTTCTTAAAAGCATGGTGGAAATTACTGGGGCTTCTGGTTTGTCTTTGACACTTTTAATAATGTCTTGTAAATCTTTAGGAGAAATATTTTTTTTCGTCCCATGAATTTTTAAACCAAACAAACTAGCAAAGTCAAAAAATCGAGTTAATTTTTCTTCTTTTGGAGCTTCATGAATTCGATAAATAAAAGGCAAATGTTTAGACTCATACTCATAAGCCACTGTTTCATTAGCCGCTAGCATAAAGGATTCAATCATTTTTTCCCCTAAGCCTCGTTCTCTTAAAACAATTTCTTCTGGGTGACCTTTTTCATCCACTAAAATTTTAGCTTCCCGATCTTCAAAAGAAATCGCCCCACGTTTTTGCCGCATGGTTTCTAAAATGTGGTGAAGTTCAGCCATGTCTTCAAACATAGGTACTAAAAAGTCATATTCTTTTCTCGTCACAGGATCTTTATCTTCTAAAATTTCATTCACAGCCGTATAAGTCATTCGGCGAACAGTTTTAATCACACTGGGGAAAATAGCGTAAGAAACTACTTTTCCTTCTAAATTAATCTCCATTTCACAACTTAGAGTAAGGCGATCTACATTAGGATTTAAAGAACAAATACCATTTGATAAACGTTGAGGCAACATTGGAATCACTCGATCCGTTAAATAAATCGACGTTCCTCTTAAATAAGCTTCTTGATCCATGGGAGAATTTTCCGTAACATAATGACTCACATCAGCAATGTGCACTCCTAAAAAGAAGTTCCCGTTGTCTAATTTTTTCACTGTCACCGCATCATCTAAGTCTTTGGCTTCTGCTCCGTCGATAGTCACAATCAGTTGATCTCGCCGATCCACTCGATTAACTAATTCTTTTGGATCAATGACTTCTGGTGTTTTTTCTGCTTGTTCTAACACAGCTTTAGGAAATTTGGTTTCAATCCCTAAGGAAGTGATCAAAGATAAAATATCCATTCCAGGATCATTTTTATGACCTAAAATTTGGGTCACCACTCCTGTAAAAGAAGGGTTATCCTCATTTGGATATTGAGAAATAGAGACGGTGACAATATTTCCTTCAACAGGATGCAAACCCATTTCTAAAACAAATACTTTATACTGTTGTAATTTTTTTTCTTTTGGAATTAAGTAGCCTAAATAACCACTTTCTTCTTTTAAATCTTCACTATAAGGAAGAAACTCCCCCACAATATTTTCCATGTGGCGTTTTTTAATACTTTTAATGACTCCTTGGGCTCCTTTTTCTAAAAAAGGATCTGCCGGTTGAACAATATCTACTTCCACAAGGTCTCCGTCTAAAGCGTTATTAATATCTTCTTTAGGAACATAAATATCTTCTTCTTCTGGATCATAAGTCACAAAACCAAAGCCTCGATCATTTAAACGAAGTGTTCCTTCTAAATATATTTCAGCTTTAGGGAGACGGATTTTACCTTTTTTGGTAAAAATAATACTGCCCTCTTTTTCCATTTGCCCACAAGCTTTAACTAAGATTTTAAACTCGCCACTAGAAGTTAGTTGGAGAATTTTGGCTAAATCTTGTAAGGAAATGGCTCGCTGCTTTTCCCTTAAAGCCTGTAAAATTTTTTCTTTCATTGGGTTCATTTTGCACCTTCTCTTTGAATAAATGCTAGAACATCTTCTTCAAATTCTTTCTTTTGTTTTCCCACTGTTAAGACATGGGAACTTTTTTCGTACCACTGAAAGGTCACTCGTTTATTTTCAGCAACTAATTGGGTGACACTTTTTAAAATATCTTTTGCTGGAATCATTTCATCAAGACCCGCTTGGGCAATGAAAAATGGCTGTTGGATTTTATTAAGCTCACTGGAAATAATTTCAGTGACTTCTTTAATCTCCTTAACTTGTTGAACAACTTCCTTTTCAATGGCGGTGAGTCGTTTTTCAAGGACTGTTTGCTCTATGTTTTGTTTTTCTAACAATAATTTAGCATACATTACAAAGCTACTGGGAACATTAGAGTGTTCTAGTGGATAAATAGGAGAAGAAAAAACACCACCAGCCACTAAAGCGGGGTCATTTTTTTCCATTAAGTAAGTAGCAAAAATTCCGCCCATGGAAAGACCGAAAACATAAATTTTTTCAAATCCTTCATTTTTTAAAAACTGAAAGGCCTCTTCAGCTTCTTTGCGCCAATGATTGGGAGAAGAAGATAAAATATCTTCTGGATTATTAGTCCCATGTCCAGAAAAAACCGGAGCATAAACAGCATAACCATTTCTTTCTAATAATCGAGCGAGCATTCTCACATCATTAGGTGTGCCAGAATAGGCATGAAATAACAGCACTGCTTCATTTCCTTGTTTTTCATAAATTGCTTCCACTGGTCTCTCCTCCTTTTTCTTATTGTACCACGTCTTGAAACA
>CAMJVA010000050.1 GCA_946409145.1 uncultured Enterococcus sp.
TGGACACACTTCTCCTGGTGCTTTTTCAACTAAAATTGCACAGTCTTCAAAAACTGCCGCATTTTCTGGTGCTTTTTCTTTTGAAACTGTAAAACCAGACACAATTAAAACTTCTTTTAAATCTGTGTCTAAGGCTTTAAATAAATCATTTAACACGTCTGTTGGATAAATCGTAATTTTAGCTTCTAAGGATTTACCGATGAGTTTTTCGTTTCTCGCTTTTTCTAAAGCAATTAACACTTCATCTCTAAAGTCGAGAAAAGCTTGCCACATATCAACTAATTCTCCTTCATTAGGAAAATTCGTCACTCCTGGCATTTCGCTTAATTGAACATAATCTTCTTGTTCTAAATAACTCCAAATTTCTTCTGCTGTATGAGGCAAAATAGGTGTCATTAATTTCGTCAAAGCGATTAAAGTTTCATAAAAGACAGATTGCATCCCTCGACGTTTAGGATCATTTTGCCGTTCAATATATAAAATATCTTTGGCAAAATCTAAATAAAAGGCAGATAAGTCTACTGTTAAAAAGTTCACTAAAGTTTTATACACATTAGAGAAGGAATATTTTTCATATGCGTCGCGCATTTCTTTGATCACTTGATTCAAACGAACGGTCATATATTTATCTACAGATCGTCTTTGTTCATAAGGAACAAAATCTTCTTTAGTGAAATCAGAAATATTAGCTACCATGAAACGCATGGTGTTTCTAATTTTCCGGTAAACGTCACTCACTTGATTCATAATATCCATAGAAACTTTCACATCAGATTCATAATCCACTGAAGCTACCCATAAACGTAAAATATCTGCTCCATATTGGTTAATCACTTTTTCCGGCAAAATAACATTTCCTAAAGATTTACTCATTTTTCTGCCTTCACCGTCTAAAGTAAAGCCTTGTGAAATAACTGCTTTATAAGGTGCCACGCCGTTAATGGCGACACTAGTAGTAATAGAAGAGTTAAACCACCCTCGGTATTGATCAGATCCTTCTAAAACAAGATCGGCAGGGAAAGATAATTCTTCTCTTTGACGTAATACAGCTTCATGAGAAGAACCAGAGTCAAACCAAACGTCCATAATATCTTTTTCTTTCGTAAATAAGCCATTAGGACTTCCAGGATGAGTGAAGCCTTCAGGAAGCAAGTCTTTGGCTTCTTTTTCCCACCAAATAATTGAACCGTGTTTTTCAAAAAGATCAGCCACATGCTCAATGGTTTCTTTCGTTAAAATAGGTGTGCCATCTTCAGCATAAAAAATTGGTAAAGGAACACCCCACGCTCTTTGACGAGAAATAACCCAATCTCCTCTATCCCGAATCATATTATAAAGACGCACTTTTCCCCAAGGAATAATCCAGTCTACTTTTTCTACTTCAGCTAAAATATTGTCTCTAAAATTATCAATGGAAGCAAACCATTGTGGAGTTGCTCTAAAGATAACTGGTTTTTTTGTCCGCCAGTCATGAGGATAGCTGTGGGTAAAGAAGTCTAATTTTAATAAAGCGCCTTTTTCTTTTAACAAATTAGTGATAATAGGATTGGCTTTGTCGTAAAAAATTCCTTCTAGTCCAGGAGCTTCACTCGTAAATACTCCACGAGAGTCCACTGGAGATAAAACATCTAAATGATATTTTTTACCAGCAATATAGTCGTCTTCCCCGTGTCCTGGTGCAGTATGAACTAAACCCGTTCCGGCTTCTAAAGTAACATGGTCCCCTAAAATCACTAAAGATTCTCGATCATAAAATGGATGGCTCGCTGTCATATATTCCATGTCTTTTCCAGAGAATGTTTTAACAATTTCAGGATTTTCCCATTCTAAAGTGCTCGCTACTGTATCTAATAAATCTTTTGCCACCACATATAAATGGCCGCTTACTTTCACTTGAACATAGTCTAATTTTGGATTCACCGCAATGCCTAAATTAGCAGGTAAGGTCCAAGGTGTTGTAGTCCAAATAATAAATTCTGTATCAGAAGACAAAATTCCTTTGCCGTCTTTTACTTTAAACGCCACATATAAAGAAGGAGATTTCACATCTTTATATTCAATTTCTGCTTCAGCTAAAGAGGATTCAGAAGAAGGTGACCAGTAAATAGGTTTTAAACCTTTATAAATATAGCCTTTTTCGGCCATTTTCCCAAAGACACGCACTTGGGCGGCTTCATAGGTTGGGTTTAAAGTTAAATAAGGATTTTCCCAATCTCCTTCAATCCCTAAACGTTTAAAATCATTTCTTTGTTTATCCACTTGGCTTAAAGCGTATTTGCGGCATTCTTTTAAATAATCCACAATAGGCATTTCTTTTCTTTTAATCCCTTTATTAGTGAGGACTTGTTCAATAGGAAGTCCATGGGTATCCCAACCAGGAACATAAGGAGCACGAAAGCCCGTCATGGATTTATAGCGAACAATAATATCTTTACTAATTTTATTTAAGGAATGACCTAAGTGAACATTTCCGTTAGCATAAGGAGGTCCATCGTGTAAAATAAAACTTTTCTTGCCTTCATTTAACACTTGACGTCTTTTGTAAAGTTCTTTTTCTTCCCAATCTTTTTGCCATTCTACTTCTTTTTTAGGAAGATTGCCTCGCATAGGAAAAGCTGTTTTTCCTAAGAGTAAGGTATCTTTGATTTTCATTTTTTCCACTCACTTTCTCTTTAACCCAAAAAGGTGTCTCTTATTTATAAAAAAAATGCTTCGCCCCCTGAAAGGGACGAAGCATTCGTGTTACCACCCAAATTTAAAATCATATGATTTCCTCTAATTGTTAACGAGGTCGCCCCCGGTAATTTCTACTCATTTCAAAATTACTTTAAGTTTAGAGGATCTTTCTTTAGTTAGGGTCTTATCGGTCTTTCACTATCACCGACTCGCTGAAAGAATGACTAAAGCTTTTCTGTTCTAAACAATAATATTTTTATTATTTTTCTTTTTCTGTTTCTTCTACCGCTTCTTTTACTTCAGTTGTCGCTTCAACTGCGGTTTTTGCGGCGTCTTCTTTGGTTTCTTCTACCTTTTCTTCAACAGTTTCCACGGATTCCAAAGTTTCAGGAGTAGCAGGTATGTCCTCAACTACTTCATCAGATTTTACCTCAGGGGCTAAATCTTTGTCAAGCATCTCTTTCACGAGAGAATGGTTGTCTCCTACAAAGGAAGAAAATGGTTCTAAAAGTTCATCCCATTCATCGTTATTTACAATATCTAATTGAGATTCTAATAGTAAACGTAATTTTTGGTGGAAACTTCTGGTTTTTTTCTTTAAGTCATCTGTTTCAACGGCTAAGGCTTTCGCTTTAGCTGATGCTTCTTGAAGCATACTTTCTGAATCACTTTTGGCTTTATTTAAAGTTTCATAAGAGTCTTGGTTTGCTTTATTTGTCATTTCAGCAGCTTCTTGTTTTGCTGTTCCTACAATCACTTCTGCTTCTTTAGTGGCTGCTTCTTTCACTTTATCAGCAGTATCTTGCGCCACAATAATAGATTGGTTTAAGGCATCTTTTAATTCATTGAAGTATTCTAATTTTTCTTCTGCATGTTTTAAAGATTTTTCCATTTCCCGATTTTTAGTGACTAATTCTTCATAGTCTCTGGTTACTTGATCCAAAAAGTCATCTACTTCATCAGGATTATAACCTTTAAATTTGTTTTCAAATGATTTGTTTTGAATGTCTAATGGTGTTAACATTTCTTTCACCTCATAATTTTTATTTGCGTAAAACGCCTAATTCCAAGCGATACTTATCTTTTTTGGTTTTTCCTTCAATGGCTGTTAGCTGAATTCTTCCAAAGCCACGAATCGACACAATATCTAATAAATCTAATTCAAAATCTGGTCGGGTATTTTCCGTCCAGTTTACTTTGATTTTTCCTTGTTCAATGAGTTCTTTAGAGCGTTGCCGAGAAATATTAAACACTCCAGAAATCACCGCATCCAGTCGTAAAGAACTCACTGTTAAATGCTCTTTTTCCCAAGAATCTTTAGGTAAAATAATTTCTGTATAATCTCTCTCTTCTAAACGAACCCCCACTTTGCCGATTTTATCTATTTGTTGAACCACGTAATTTTTCACTTCATCGGCTAAAAAAACTTGCCAACGGGTTCCATCAGAGATAATATCGCCAAAATATTCTCGCTTTAGTCCAGTAGATAAAAGCGTTCCTAAAATTTTCCCATGGGATAAATGAGCAAACTTCAAAGGATAGACAATTTCAAATAGTGATAATTGAAATTCATCCTTTTCTGGAGTGAAATAATCTGGATAGATCATACACCGACATCGTTCTGCTTGTTCATAACCTCCATAAAAAGAAAATCCTAAATCACTTTCTTGTCTGACTAACGTTTCTAAAATATAGGCTTGTCTGGGGTCTAAAAAATCAGTTAAGTAAGGGGCATATTGACTAGACACTGTTTCCAACCAGTCGGTGACTTCATTAATAAAAGGAACTTCATTTTTTCTAAAGTGTTGGTAAACATCCTCATTCATAACATCCCCTCCTTACTTAAAGAAATAGATAAAACAGACGAACAATAATCCGGGATAAAATTTGCAAAGAGAACATGGCCACTAGAACGGAAAAATCAAGTCCAGCAAAATTTAAATTTAACCGGCGAAAAATTTGTAAAAAAGGTTCACAAATTCTTTCTAAAAATCTTCCAAGACCACTTTCATAGCCTCCAGGAAACCAAGAAAGTAATGCATAAACCACTAAGGCTAAAGAATAAATATCAATTAGTCTTAAAAGTAAACTAACAAGTTGATACACAAGCATCGCTCCTAGAATTGTTGAAACTCATCTTGCAAAATACTTTTTGCAGTGGCTCCATCAATTTCAATATTTTCTGGCGTACATAGAAAAATTTCTGCTCCAATCCGTTGAATGTCGCCTCTTAAAGCATACACTGTCCCAGTTAGAAAATCTACTATTCGCCGTGCTTGTGCTTCTTCAATTAAATGAAAATTAATAATTACTGCTTCGTTGTTAACAATTTTCTTGGCAATAGGTAGAGCCTCAGAGTAGACCCGTGGTTCCACAATGGTAATTTGAGCTGTCATAGGTTGTTTGGTCACTTTCTTTTCAGTTTGACGCATGGGGACAATATTTTCTTTTCGCGTCTCCCTTGGCGTATTTTCTTCATAATCATTTTCCCCTGATTTTTCTTTTAGTACTTCTCTTTTCTCAGGTGGTGTTAGGTTTTTTTCGGGTATTACATCTTCTTCTTCACTGGAGTCTAAACCAAAAAAATCAGTCAAACCCTTTTTGCTAAAAAACTTCACGGGTCCCTCCCCTTTCTTCCCTCGTTTTCATTTTACCAATTTCTTATTTTTTTTCCTAATAAGAGCTATTCATAGGTAAAAAAAGCGAAACTAGGGCCTAAGCCACTAGTTTCACTAAACGGATTTATTAACGTTTCCGGCGGAAAAATGGTGGTGTGCTTAATCCGTCTTCCCCATCACTTTCGTTTTGGTTGTCTTTTTTAACTGTATCAAATTCTTTTTTTTCAATCGTATCAAATTGAGTTTCTTCAACTCTTGGGCGAATGCTCGTTTCCCGACGAATATCCCAATCTCCAAAACCAGCGTTTTCGTTTGTTTCTGTCATTGGTGCGCCTTCAACAGAATCAAAAGTTGGTTTTTGTGTTGTTGTTTGGTTAGTTGAAACGCGATTTAGTTGGCGTTGGTTTTTTTTTTCCTTTTTAGTAGGATCAATTCCAGTAGCAATGACGGTAACGCGAATTTCGTCTCCCATGTCTTCATTAATGGATGTTCCAAGTAAAATGTTCACATCAATTCCTGCAGCTTGAGCCACAATATCAGAAGCATCTTGTGCTTCAAATAAGGTCATATCAGCGCCACCTGTAATATTTAATAAGACTTGTTCAGCCCCATCAATAGATGTTTCAAGTAATGGAGAAGAAATAGCTTTCTTCGTTGCATCAATGACACGTTCTTCACCAGAAGCAACACCAATTCCCATTAAAGCAGTTCCTTGGTTAGCCATCACTGTTTTCACATCAGCAAAGTCTAAGTTAACAAAACCAGGAGCTGTAATTAAATCAGAAATACCTTGAACTCCTTGACGTAAAACATTATCTGCTTCCCCAAATGCTTCCATCATTGGTGTTTTTTTGTCAACAATTTCTAATAAACGATTATTAGAAATAATCAGTAAAGTATCTACATTATCTTTTAATTTTGCAATTCCTTCAGCAGCATAACGGCCACGTTTTGGACCTTCAAAACTAAATGGACGAGTAACCACACCTACCGTTAAAGCGCCTAAGTCTTTAGCTACTTTAGCCACAACAGGAGCAGCTCCTGTTCCAGTACCGCCGCCCATGCCAGCAGTAATAAAAATCATGTCCGCTCCTTGAAGAGCTTCTTGTAAAATTTGTTCAGATTCTTCAGCCGCTTTTTCTCCAACTTCTGGTAAAGAACCAGCGCCTAAACCTCTTGTGTATTTAGGTCCTAATTGAATGACTGTTTCAGCTTTGGATTTTTTCAAAGCTTGAACGTCTGTGTTGGCGGTAATAAATTCTACCCCTTTAACACCGTCTTCGATCATGCGGTTTACAGCGTTACCGCCGCCACCGCCGACTCCGATGACTTTAATAACTGCGCCGTTGTTTACGTTACTATCTAGCGAAAATTCCATTATTTATTGCCTCCTAGTCAAATATGTTCGAGAAAAAGTTTTTAATTTTATCTTTCACTCCAGAAGTTTCATGCTCTTCTGGAAGATCAGTTGTTTCTTCAAGTTGTTCTTCATATTTTTCATAAACCACTTCAGGAACAGCTTGTTCTTTCACTGGAGTGGTTTTTTCTCCAGTAATAGCTCCTTTAGCGATTTGATGAATATCAGATAAATTAGCAGCGTATTCCACTAAACTAATAGCATTTGAAAATGCTGGATTTCTTAATCCCATATGATTTGGCACATATAATCTTACATTAACGCCAAAAATATCTTGGGCTAATTCCACCACACCAGGTAAACTTGCTGCTCCACCAGAAATCACAATACCACCAGGTAAACTTAAAGCATCAATGGCATCTAATTCTTCTTTAGCTTTCGTAAAGATTTGTTCCATTCTTGCTTCAATAATTTCTGAAAGATAATGCTCGTCTACTTTTACGGGCTCTGTTTGACCAATCACATCTACTGGAAAATCTTCTTTTTCACTGGTCCGTTTAGGATAAGCATCCCCGTAATTGATTTTTAAAGCTTCTGCATTACTAAAAGAAGTATTTAAGACGACTGAAATGTCTTTCGTAATGAAATCTCCCCCTTCTTGGTTCACATGGGTAAATTTCAATTGTTTATCATGCATTACAGCAGTAGTGGTTTGACCACCACCAAGATCCATGACAATCGTTCCAAAGTCTTTTTCTCCATCAGACAAAATAGTGTCTGCTAAAGCAAGAGGTGAAATCACTAATTCATCAATTTTCAAATTAGCTGATTCAACACATTTTCTAGTATTATGAATAATGGTTTTTGGTCCAGTAAAGACAAGACCAAACATTTCAAGGCGAACACCAATCATTCCTCTTGGATCTTTAATTCCAGTAAAACCATCTACGGTAAATTCTTGAGGGATAAGTGCAATAATTTGTCTTTCTGGAGGTGTTGATCTTACAAGAGCTGCAGAAGCGACATTTCTAACATCTTCGTCTGTAATTTCTTTTGAATCAGAATTAACAGCGATCATTCCTTGACAATTTTCAACTTCAATTAAATTTGCTGGAATACCAACATTGACACTTTTAATTTGGATACCAGATTTTTCTTCTGCTTGTTTGACTGCTCTTTTTATGGCTTGAACGGTCTTGTCAATATCCACTATAATCCCACGACTTACACCGTCGCTTTTTGCATTTCCTACTCCAATGATATTCATTTGTCCTTGAACATATTCTGATACCACGACTTTCACCGACGTAGTTCCTATGTCAAGGCCTACGTACATTCCCGTTTTTGCCATGAATGGGATTCCCTCCTACTACTTTTCAAACTGTCTTATGAGTTTTTTATTATTAAGGTTAATTATTTATTCTTACTTCTTACGATTTTACCACAAGTTACCCTTGTTTTAAAAGGTGTATCACTGGCTTTTTAAAAAGTTTTACGACTCTTGGGAAATTTCGGTGGAATTTTCCGTCTCTTCCTCACTTGATTCTGTAGGGTAAGGATAAGAAAAAATTCCGGCTTCCATATCGATAATTCCTTTTTCAGTCATTTGACTAGCCACTTGGGGATATTTTTTTAAACTTTTTCCTAAAGTTGGAATTTGTCCAATAACTGTATTGCCATCTGTCATAAGCAACGTCACTTGCCGCCGATTTGTTTTTGTTCCTGTATAGGAAATATCAGAAATTCCTTTTTGAATGGATTCAGATAGTTTCCCATATTCTTTTAAGGTAGCCATCATTAAGGCTGTATCCGAAAAATTTTGCAAAATAGGTAAATCATTTTGGTTAGATACACTGTTTTCCAATACTTGACCATTTTCTAAAATTGGATAATAGTGCTCTTCTTTTAAAAGTAACCCTAATGTTTTAAATTCAGTTACTTGAATTTCTAATTTATTTAAAGGAACAAAATGAATGGCTACTTTTTTTAAACGCGAATTTTCCAATAGTGTTTCTTCTTTTTTTCCTTTAGAAAACACTTGTCCCCATAAACTATCCCCTATTTTAAAATCAGCTTTATTTAGGACTTCATTCGTAGTTACTTCATGATTTCCTTTTACTGTCACTTTTGCCAATTTACTATAAGGAGATAAGAAATATAAGGTCACTGCAATGATCAAAGTAAAAGAAAAAATAATAAAAAGCAACCGTTTAAATAAACGTCTCTTGCGTTTTTTTTCATTTACTTCAAGATAACTTGAAGGTGTATTGTCTTCTCGGACAATTTTTGGTTCCCAGGTTGGTTCATTATCTTTTGCCATAGATCCTCCTTTTAAAATTAGAGTCAAAAGTTACTTGATTAAAGATAACATAATATTGTAAAGATCTTTTGCCGCATTAGGATACCCTTGGGATTTTGATTTTTGAGCCATGTTTTCTAAAGTTTCTGGTTGTAAAAACAATGTATCACATTCTTTCACTAAAGTTTCTCCAGAAAATTCACTGTCTTTAATCAT
>CAMJVA010000051.1 GCA_946409145.1 uncultured Enterococcus sp.
AAAAAAAGAGCGCCCACTTCTTTCTCTTAATAAAAAATGAGAGAAAAACTTAAAGGGTGCTGCTCTTTTATTTAATTAATAAGAAAATCTTTTTTTCAAGCGTTTAAAAATCGGCGCTAAAATTAAATAAAAACCAAAATTTCCTAAAGCGTGGAGAAAATCGTAAGGAAGGCCTTGGAAATAATAAGGCCAAAAAGCCTTGATGCCAAAAATAAATTGCATGAAAAAAGAGACAATAAAACCGTAAATGAATCCGGCTAAAAAACTGTAAAAAACTTGCAGCCAAAAAGGAGCCCTTGCTTTTTTTAAAAAATAAGCGAAAGTTAAAATGCCTCCATAAGCTAAAAACTGGGGAATAATCCATGGTCCCATTCCTAAATACAAATTAGTAATTAAAAGAGAAAGAGTGGCCACGAGTAAACTTTCTTTAAAGGACTCTTGGAATACTAAAATTAAAAATAAAGCAGTCATTGGCTGCACATTAGGGATAACGTGAAAAGTGAGACGTCCCACAACACAAAAAGCAGTGAATAAGGCTAAATAAGAGATTTTTTTCCCTTGAAGCAAGCAAAAGACTCCTTTCCATTAGTTTGAAGGAGAATTTTCCTTCTTACTTTACTGTTAGAAAAAATTTTTCCATAGTAAAATGATTGTATCAAAGATGAAGTGAGGATACCAATGGAGACGTTAAAAGAAAAAATCATTGCTAAAAGTCGAGAATTAGGAATTGATAAAATTGGATTTACTTCAGGGGATCCTTTTTTAGAATTAGCCGAACCTTTGCAAAGGCAACGGGATGAAGGTAGAAATTCAGGTTTTGAACCAAAAGATATTTTAAGTCGCGTTTACGTGGAAAAATTATTTCCTGAAGTAAAAAGCATTATTGCCATTGCTTTAGCTTACCCTACAAAAATTTTAGCTGAGATTCCTAAAGATGAAAAAAGAGGAATGTTAGCCAGAGCTTCTTGGGGCGTGGATTATCATTTTATTTTACAAGAAAAAATGGCGCAACTTATTGCTTTTATTGAAGAAGAAGGAAAAAAATGCGGAGAAAATTGGCATTTGAAACCTCAAGTAGATACGGGAAATTTAGTAGATGTGGCCGTGGCTCAACGAGCGGGCTTGGGTTTTGTAGGGCGCAATGGGCTATTAATCACGGAAGAATTTGGTTCTTTTGTTTATTTAGGAGAAATTGTCACGAATATTTCATTTGAAGAAGATGAACCGGGAGAATTTGGCTGCGGCACTTGTGAGCGCTGTGTGACGGCGTGTCCCACAAAAGCTATTTTACCAGTGGGGTTAGATGCTAAAAAATGTCTTTCTTATCAAACGCAAACAAAAGGTTTTATGCCCGTAGAATATCGGAAAAAAATTCGTAATGTGATTTACGGTTGTGATATTTGCCAGTTAGTGTGTCCGTATAATCAAGGAAAAGATTTTCACTTTCATCCAGAAATGGAGCCAAAAGTGGAAGAAGTGGCACCTAAATTAAAACCTTTATTAACCATGTCCAATAAAGAATTTAAAGCACAATTCAGTCATTTAGCGGGATTTTGGCGAGGGAAAAAACCTTGGCAAAGAAATGCCATTATTGCTCTGGCCAATTTAAATGATCGCACCAGTTTACCTGATTTATACGCCCAATTAGATGATCAGCGTCCAGTCATTCGCGGAACAGCAGCTTGGGCTATTGGGCAATTAGGACGAAAAGAAGCGGAAAAAGCTTTAGAAATTTTAACAAATTATAGTGAAAAAGAAACAGATGAGGAGGCCAAAAAAGAATTTTTAGCGGCTATAGAAAAATTAAGTAAAAAAAGCTGAGCGAGTTCGTTCGGCTTTTCTTACGGCTTCAAAATAAGAAAATCTTAATTTTTGTTAAAGCTAAGTAGGAGTAAGTAAAGAATTTTCAAAAGATTGTTAAAATATCTTTATATTAAAATAAAAATTTTCAGAAAGGTTGCTATATATGCTGCAAATAAAAAATATAAAAAAGCAGTACGTCACGGGAGATTTAGTTCAAAACGCTTTAAACGATGTGTCTTTTAATCTGCGTGATAATGAATTTGTGGCGATTTTAGGTCCTTCCGGTTCCGGGAAAACCACGCTACTAAATGTTATTGGTGGACTAGATCGTTACGATTCAGGAGATATTATTATTAATGGTATTTCCACTAAAAAATACACGGACAGAGATTGGGATTCTTATAGAAATCATACTATTGGTTTTGTTTTCCAAAGTTACAACTTAATTCCCCATCAAAGTGTTTTAGCCAATGTGGAATTAGCCTTAACTATTTCTGGAATTTCTAGTGCAGAAAGAAAACGCCGGGCCATTGAAGCTTTAGAAAAAGTAGGCTTAAAAGAACAAATTCATAAAAAACCTAACCAAATGTCTGGTGGGCAAATGCAACGGGTAGCCATTGCCAGAGCTTTAGTGAACGATCCAGAAATTTTACTAGCAGATGAACCTACTGGAGCCTTAGATTCAGAAACTTCTGTTCAAGTGATGGATCTTTTAAAAGAAGTGGCAAAAGATCGTCTAGTGGTTTTAGTCACCCATAACGATGAATTAGCTGAAGAATACACTAATCGGATTATTCGTTTCCAAGATGGGAAAATTTTAGGGGACACTAATCCTTTAGAAGTAGAAGAAACAATAGCGAAAGAACCGGAACATAAAAATATGGGACGTTCTTCCATGTCTTTATTAACCTCCTTATCTTTAAGTTTCAATAATTTAAAAACCAAAAAAGGACGAACTTTTTTAACCGCCTTTGCAGGTTCCATTGGAATTATTGGGATTGCGTTAATCTTAGCTCTTTCTTCTGGAGTGAATGATTACATTAATTCCATTCAAAAAGACACCATGGCTTCTTATCCTATTTCCATTCAAATGTCTTCCATTGATTTAACCAGTGTCATTGGAGAAGCGCAAGATGAAACAAAAGATAAGACAAACCATCCTTTAGATAAAGTTTATTCTGACCCCAGTGCTTTAGAAGTGTTAAATACAGCAACGACCAGTATTAAAGAAAATAATTTAACCGCCTTTAAAAAATATCTCGATGATCCAAAAACAGAAATTCACGATGCTGTAGGGGAAAATGGGATTGTTTATTCTTACAAGGTAGCTTTTGATGCTTTTTCTAAAGATAGTGATGGCACATTGGTTAACACAGATGGTTCTACTTTAACGGAAAATGATTCCCAAATGTCTGCCAATATGAGTCAAAATAATGAAATGATGGCTTCCATTAGTAACAATAGTTCCAGTAATAATTTTAGCCAACTACTCCCTGATAAAAAGACTTCTTTAACGAGTAAAACCGTCACTGAAAGTTATGATTTAGTGAAAGGGTCTTGGCCGAAAAATTACAATGAAGTGGTATTAGTGCTAGATAGTAATAATGAAATTCCCGCCACTGCTTTATATCAACTAGGTCTTTTACCAAGTAGTGAGTATAATGATTTAGTCGCTAAAATGAATAAAGGAGAAGAGGCAACCGTTCCAGAACATGAGTTAAATTATGAAGATCTTTTAGCCCACACTTTCCAAATTATTCCTGAAAGTTCTTACTATGAGTTAAATGACAAAGGACTTTATGCTTATTTAGGAGACGATAAAAAAGAAGTAGAGGATCTTTTAAATTCTGCTTTATCTTTAAAAGTAGCAGGTATTATTCGTCCGAAAGAAGATGCTTCTTACACTGGTATTTCTACTGCTGTTGGGTACACGAAAGCCTTAACCGATTATTTAATGGCTGAAACAGCTAAAGCCCCAGTGGTAAAAGCTCAAGAAGCTAGTAAAGATAAAAATGTCGTCAATGGCATGAGTTTTGAACCAGGTGACGATGCTAAAAAAGAAGCGGATGCCAAAGAATATCTCGCTAATCTTGGAATCAGTGATAAGGCGAAAATGTTCAAAGACATGATGACGTTAATGGTTCAAACAGGTCAAATGACAGAAACACAAGCAGCAAGTTCCGCTGAAATGGACGAAACTCGTATGGCTGCAATGTTAGATCAATATTTAGCCGATCCAGATTCTAAAACTTTGCTATCTATTTACGATAATTATGTTTCTCCTGGAACCTATGATGAGAATATGCAAGCATTTGGTTATGTAAGTGAAGATGCTCCTTCTGGTATTGATATTTATGCAGATAGTTTTGAAGATAAAGAAAAAATTTCTGACGCTATTGCTGATTACAATAAAACCGTGGATGAAGCAGACAAAATTACGTACACTGATTATGTCGGCTTAATGATGTCTTCTGTAACTACTATTGTGAACGTCATTTCTTATGTATTAATTGCCTTTGTAGGTGTATCTTTAGTCGTTTCTTCCATTATGATTGGAATAATTACTTTCATTTCTGTTTTAGAAAGAACTAAAGAAATCGGAATTTTACGAGCCATTGGTGCTTCAAAACGAAATATTTCTCAAGTTTTTAATGCGGAAACCTTTATTGTGGGACTTTTAGCTGGATTAATTGGTGTGGGAATTACGTATTTACTCATTATTCCAATTAACGCCATTATCCATTCTGTAGCAGGAATTGATACAGTCAATGCTTCCTTACCAATTGGTTATGCTTTAATCTTAGTGGCTTTAAGTATGTTCTTAACTTTAATTGCTGGACTTATTCCAGCGAAAAAAGCAGCGAAAAAAGATCCAGTTATTGCTCTTCGAAGTGAATAATTAGAATTTTATTTCAGAAGCATTCTCTTTTAGATACAAGTCTAAAAGAGAATGCTTCTTTTTTTAAGTTAAAGAGATTATAAAATTTTTAATCGAAAAACATTATATTTACCAATAGTTTACGTCATTTTTATCTAGACGTTGTCCAGCAAAACGAGCTAGCTCTCGGTGCAAAATCACTTGCTGAATTCGCGACAAAATTCATCGCTATAATTCCTCAAGCGCATTTTGCTTGAGAGCTGAACGAGCTCGTTCAGCATTTCTAAAGTTAAAGAGTCATAAACATAAAATATATAAAATTTTTAATAAATACTCCTCAAACATAAAATTATGGCGTATACTAAAAGTATCGTATGTTAGGAGGTTAGGTATGAACATTCAAAATTTTATTAAGGCAAGAAAAAATTTAGGCTTGTCTCAAGTGGAATTAGCTAAAGGAATTTGCACACAAACTACCTTGAGTCGTTTTGAAAAAAATGGACAAGTGCCTTCGTTAAAAATTCTGATTCAATTATGTGAGCGAATAGACCTCCCCATTGGCGAGTTGTTTCCAAAAGTCAGCTCTAAAGATTCTGCTTTAGCTAAAAAAATGGAAAAATCAGAGTTTTATTTAATTACAAGTGAATACGAAAAACTAATGAAAGAGCTAGAAGAATTTCCCAAAGAGAGTTTGTCACACTTACCTATGAGCTTAAATTATTATTATCTTCAAGGCTTCAGTATGATTTTTAATAATAGTCCTTTAGTTGATATTTTATTTACCTTTGATAAATTATTGCTTTTAGAAAAAAATCATCCACAACCAATTTTTAAGCTACTGGCTCTAACGGGTTTAGGAATGGCTTATTCTAGAGAAGGGGACGACAGTAAAGCGGAATTTTATTTTGAACAGGTCTTTAAAGAAGTTTATCACTATGATATTCAAACGACGAAAGATACTTGGCGTGTTTTAAATATTGTGTATCATTGTGGTGAGTTTTATGCTAAAAAAGGGGAATTAGATATTAGTAATGCTCTGTTGAATTATGCAGTGAGTATTTGTTCTGAAAATCACGTGACTTATTACTTGGCTCGCGTATTTTTCCAACTGGCTTTAAATGCCCAAAAGAAACATAGTTCCCAAGAAACCATATTAGATTTATTAGAAGATGCGAAAGCTTTTGCTAAAATTAATCACAATCAAATACTGCTGGATCAAATTATGGAAGTAAAAGAAAAAATTTAAAAGAGAAGGAATGATTTCATTCCTTCTCTTTTTTACTGACGACGATGATTAATTTTATATAAAATTATATATATTTATAGTTGACTAAAATGTAATGAGGGAATAGAATGTAAACGTGATGTGAAGGTCCTCACATATAAGGATGTGACAAAAATTCAAACGAGACAAATTAAAGCCATGGGAACAACCATTGACCTGTTGTTACCTAATGGAACGAGTGAAGAAATCTTTGCTTTAATGGAAAAAAGAATTCGCGATTATGAAAAGCGTTATAGTGCCAATGATCCTTCTTCAGAATTAGGAGAAGTTAATCGAAACGCCGGCAAGAATTCTGTCCAAGTAAACAAAGAACTTTACGATTTAATCAAGCTTGGTAAAAAGCATAGCTTAGAAAAAGGAAGTCATTTAAATATTGCCATTGGTCCTCTTGTTCAAACCTGGCGCATTGGTTTTAAGGATGCCAAGGTCCCAGATGAAAAAGAGATAAAAGAAGTCATGGCACTAACAGACGTTACGCAAATAAAATTAGATGACCTTACTCATTCGGTTTTTCTTTTACAAAAAGGAATGAAAATTGATTTAGGCTCTTTGGCAAAAGGTTATATTGCTGATCTTTTAGTAGCGGAATTAAAAGCGTTACAGGTGCCCCTTGGCTTAATTAATCTAGGGGGAAATATTTTAACTTTTGGAGAAAGTGTCCATGAAGATCATCTCTGGAGAATTGGAATTCAAGATCCTCTTCAAAGTCGGAATCACTTAAAAGGACTGATTCAAGTTAAAAATAAGTCAGTAGTAACGTCTGGAATTTATGAGCGTACCTTAACTGTTGGGCAACACGTTTACCATCACATTTTTGATCCCTTAACAGGCTATCCAGTGGAAACACCCATGGCGAGCTTAACCATTGTATCTGATACATCTGTTGCTGGAGAAATTTGGACCACACGTCTTTTTGGTGCGGAAAATGTCATTGAGACAGTCAATCAAGTTTCTCACATTGAATGTTTGGTCATTTTGAAAAATGGGCAAGAATTTTTCTCGAAAAATATGCCTAGGTATCTGTAGAAAGAAGGATAAGGATGAAAAAGATTTTAGCTATTGTTGGAACGAATTCAGATAAATCTACTAATAGAGATTTATTAAATTATATGAAAAAACATTTTGCCAATGAAGCAACTATTGAATTAGTCGAAATTGCTGATTTGCCAATGTTTAACAAACCAGAAGATAAAATACTTCCAGAAAGTGTTCAAGTATTAGCCAAGAAAATAGAGGAAAATGAAGGAGTGATTATTTCAACACCAGAATATGATCACGCAGTTCCTGCAAGTTTGATTAATGCCTTAAACTGGTTATCTTACGGTATTTTTCCTTTTGTAGACAAACCAGTAATGATCACTGGCGCTTCTTATGGCACACTAGGTTCCTCTCGGGCTCAAGCTCATTTGAGACAAATTTTAGACTCTCCTGAATTAAAAGCTCGAGTTATGCCAAGTTCTGAATATTTACTTGCTCACTCTCTACAAGCTTTTGACGAGTCTGGAGCATTAAAGAATGAAGAAGATGTTCAGCACTTGGAAGACTTGTTCGCTGACTTTTTAATTTTTATAGACATTACCAAACAACTTAATACAGCACATGAACAAAATAAAAAAGATGCAGCTAATTTTTCTTGGGACGGCAAGTAAGAGGAGAGAGGAAAAATAATGAAAATAATTGGTATTGTAGGTTCCACAGCAGAAAAATCATATAATAGACAACTTTTACAATTTATTGCAAAAGAATATTACTCTTTGTTTGATTTAGAAATTTTAGAAATTGCTGATATTCCCATGTTCAATCAAAGTAAAGATCAAACAAATAGTGTTCCTATCCAAAATATTGCGAGAAAAATTATGGGAGCCGATGGGGTGATTATTGCCACACCTGAACATAATCACACTATTCCAGCTGGTTTAAAAAGCGTGTTAGAATGGCTTTCTTTTAGTATTCATCCTTTAGAAAATAAACCAGTAATGATTGTAGGCGCTTCTTATTACGATCAAGGTTCTTCTCGGGCACAACTTCATTTACGACAAATTCTTGATGCTCCAGGGGTCAACGCCATTGTCTTACCAGGAAATGAGTTTTTATTAGGAAATGTCAAAACTGCTTTTGATGAGAATGGTAACTTAAAAGATCCTGGCACAGTGAAATTTTTAGGAAGCTGCTTAGTGAAATTTACTCAATTTATTGAAGTGATTTCTAAATTAGACGGTGCAGCGCCAAAAGAAATGCCAGAAGACTTATATGCCAAAGGAAAAATAGCGACAACTGTTGAAGGGGTAGACATGGCAGATGAGCAATGGTTAGAAAAAGCCAGCGAAAAAGTCAATGCAGTTAAAGGAAATACTTACGTGGAATTAGATCGTGGTCTTTTAACAGTTGACCAACTCAATGCTTTTTTAAATTCCATGCCAATGGAACTCACTTATGCTGATAGCAACAATCAATTTTTATACTATAATAAAAACGAAGAACCAGAAAATATGTTTGCAAAACGTTGGCCAGGACAAGTAGGGAATGCTTTAGCTTACTGTCATCCAGAAAAATCTTATAAAAATGTTTCATGGGTTATTTCTCAATTACGCTCAGGAAAACAAGATGCCATTCGCGTTCATGTGCCTACTCATGGTCCAGATAAATTCGTCGTTCATAACTATCAAGCCATGCACGATGAAAAAGGAAATTATGCGGGGATTAATGAATATATCTTAGATTTCTTGCCAATTGTTAATTGGTATTTACAACAAACAGGTCAAAGCTTAGTGAAAAACGAAGGAGCAGATGCTGTAACAAGCGCTTCTACCACTGAAACTCACGCTACAAACGAAAGTGCAGATGCTGTAACGAGTGCGTCTACTAAAGAAAGTGCTCCGACAACACAAGCAGCACCTACTGCAGCACCTGTTCCACAAGCCGACGCTGTAACAAGTGCTTCTACTCATTAAAAAATTTATCAACAGCTAATTCAGTAAATATCCACCCGTGAAAACGGGTGGCTTTTTAATACCCCTAGAAGGGGTCATTACTCGCTGCCCCTTAAAAGGGGCTTTCAAAAAGACTGCCAATCGCTCAACGGTCGCCTTATTATTTTGTTTTATCTTTTAAACGGATCCACGTACTCTCTTTTTGTGATACTATCTCGAATGCGATCATCTGCTTCTTGTTCTC
>CAMJVA010000052.1 GCA_946409145.1 uncultured Enterococcus sp.
CTACTTGAGCTGTGACTGTAGCAATTCCTGCTCCGGCTACGCCTAAATGAAATTGGGTGATTAAAATAATATCTAGGGAAATATTAACAATACTGGCAATGACTAAAAAAAACAAAGGTGTCCGACTATCCCCTAAAGCTCGCAAAATATTGGAGAGTAAATTAAAAGTAATGGAGGCTGGAATTCCCATAAAAATAATTTTAATAAAACTTTCTGCTTGATCAATAATTTCTTCAGGGGTTTGCATCAGTTGTAAAATTTCCCGAACGAAAAATACGGAAAATAAGGTCAAAAAAATTCCTGCTACTGCTGAAATCATCATACAAGTGGCAAAGCTTCTTCTCACTCCTTGAAAATCCTTTGCCCCAAAACGTTGGGCGGTAATAATCGAAAGTCCCGCAGTGAGTCCTTGGGCAAAGCCGATAATTAAAAAGTTAATCGAACCAGTGGATCCTACAGCGGCTAAGGCATTTTCTCCTAAGGTCCGCCCTACAATTAATGTATCAGCAATATTATAAAATTGTTGAAATAAGTTACCAATAAATAAAGGAATCGTAAAATAAAAAATTAACTTGTAGGGTTTTCCCTGGGTCATATCTTGCATTTAAGCATCCTCACTTTTTTTATTTTCTCCTGATAGAATAGCACTTTAGATAAAATATACAAGCTTATGTTTTAAAAAAATAGGAACAAAGAAATTCAGAGAAAAAAGCAACTAAATTTCAGTGTTCCACTTCATTATTTTTTCTGATATAAACGAAATTCTCCCGATATTTGCGATTTTTCATCAAAGAACTTTTTACTGTCTTTTAAAATAAAATTTGAAAAATCTACTTGAGGAAAATAAGTATCCCCGCAAAATTCTTCTAAGAGTTGTGTTTCATATAAATAATCAGCATAAGGAAAAAACGCTTGATATAACTGACTGCCTCCCGTAATAAAAACTTCTTCTGTTTGAGCAAGAGCTAACACTTTAGACAGATCGTGATACACCGTCGCTCCTTTTTTCTTATAGGTTTCATCTTTCGTTAACACAATGGTTTTTCTTCCTGGTAAGAGACGTTCACCCATTCCTTGAAAAGTCTTTCTTCCCATAACAATGGTTTTTCCCATAGTTGTTTCTTTGAAAAATTTTAAGTCAGTGGGAACAGACCAAGGTAGTTTGTCATCTTTTCCAATTAAACCATTTTTATCTTGAGCCCAAATTAAATTCAGCATGGTTTCTCCTTTACACTGCAATCGGTGCTTTAATTCCTGGAGCTGGGTGGTAGTCAATTAAAGAAATATCTTCCATGGTAAAGTCAAAAATAGAATATTTTTCTGGATTTAAAAGAAGTTTAGGAGGAGCACTTGGGGTTCTAGTTAATTGGAGTTTCATTTGTTCTAAGTGATTTTCATACAAATGAGCATCTCCTAAAGTATGCACAAATTCTCCTACTTCTAACTGGCATTCATGAGCAATTAAATGAGTTAATAAGGCATAAGAAGCAATATTAAATGGAACCCCTAAAAAAACATCCCCACTTCTTTGATAAAGTTGGCAAGATAATTTCCCATTAGCAACATAAAACTGAAATAAAGTGTGACACGGAGGAAGAGCCATTGTTGGTACATCTTCTGGATTCCAAGCCGAAACAATTAAACGTCTAGAGTCGGGATTTTTTTTGATCATTTCAATGACATCTTTAATTTGATCAATTTCTTCTCCATTTTTCTTTTGCCAATGGCGCCACTGAGAACCATAAATATTGCCTAAATCCCCATATTTTTCCGCAAAGTCAGCATCATTTAAAATTTGCTCGTTGAATTTTTTTAACTCTTCTTGGTAAATCTTATTAAACTGTTCATCAGCTAAAGCTCGGTGATTAAAATCAGTCATATCAGGACCTGTATAGACTGGACTTTTTACAAAGCGTTCAAAAGCCCATTCATCCCAAATATGATTATTGTGCTCTAGTAAAAATCTAATATTGGTGTCTCCTTTTAAAAACCAAAGTAATTCAGATTTAATTAAGCCAAAAGGGACCCTTTTAGTGGTTAATAAAGGAAAACCTTCTGCTAGGTTAAAACGCATTTGATAACCAAAAATCGACCTTGTTCCTGTATTAGTACGGTCGGTTTTGATATTTCCTTCAGTTAAAATTTTTCTTCCCAGATTTAGATAAGCTTCTTCCATCACTTTTCCTCCTAGACAAATTGAGAAAGATATTCCCAACGATTCATTTTTTCTTCTAAGTGTGCTTCATTGGTTTCAAGATCTTTTTGTAACTCTTCTAAAGCTAGAAAATCGCTCCCCATTGTTTTCATTTTTTCTTTAATTTCTTGAGAAATATTTTCTAGTTTTTCAATTTCTTCTTCAATGGTTTCCCATTCTTTTTTCTCCATGTAAGTGAGTTTTACTTTTTCTTTTGGCTTTTCTGCTAAAACTTTTTTCACTGGAGACGTTTTTTCTGGTGCTTTTTCTTCTTTTTCTTTTAAAAGATAATCGGAAATAGTGCCATAGTAGTACTCATAGTTCCCCTGACCTTTTAAAATTAGCAATTTCGTCACGGTTTTGTCTAAGAAATAGCGATCATGGGAAACAGCAATGACACTTCCAGGAAATTCTTTTAAATAATCTTCTAAAACGGTTAATGTGGCAATATCTAAATCATTCGTTGGTTCATCTAAGAATAAAACATTGGGTTGGCTCATTAATAGTTTGAGTAAATAAAGGCGACGTTTTTCTCCTCCAGAAAGTTTAGCAATTAAAGTCCCATGCATAAAGCGAGGAAATAAAAAGCGTTCTAACATTTCTGGAACAGAAATTTTTTGTCCTTCTTTGTTTTCCACTTCCTCAGCAATTTCTTGCAAATAAGAAATCATTCGTTTATCTTCTGGAATACTTTCTAATTCTTGGGTGTAAAAAGCGAGTTTTACAGTTTCTCCAATATCATAAATCCCAGAAGTTAAAGGGAGTTTTCCAGCTAAAATGTTTAATAAGGTGGTTTTCCCCACCCCATTATCTCCCACAATTCCTAAGCGGTCAGAAGCTTGAACTAATAAATTAAAATCCTTTAAAATTATTTTATTTTCAATTTGATAATTAGCATCTTTTAATTGTAAAACTTTTTTTCCTAAACGAGTAGTAGCCAGATCCATGGAAAGTTCTTCTTTTTGCCCTTGATTTTCCTTTAGCGTTTTTTCCAGTTCATTAAACCGATTAATTCTTGCTTGCTGTTTGGTTCCTCTGGCTTGAACCCCTGCTCGCATCCAAGAAAGTTCTTGTTTATATAATTGTTTATCTTTTTGCGCTTTCACACTTAAACTTTCATTTAACGCATCTTTTTGTAGTAAGTAACTTTCATAGTTTCCTTTTATCTCTAAAAGATTCCCTTGATCTAGTTCAAAAATACGATTAGTCACTCGATCCAAAAAGTACCGATCATGAGTCACCATTAAAAGGGACCCTTGATAATTTTTCAAATAGTTTTCCAGCCAGGTAATAGCTTCAATATCCAGGTGGTTCGTAGGTTCATCTAAGAGTAGTAAGTCAAAGTCTTCTACTAATACTTGGGCTAAAGCCACTCGCTTTTTTTGTCCCCCAGAAAGTTCCTTAATTTTTTGCTTATTTAAAGGAATATTTAATTGGGTTAAAATCCCTTTCACCTTAGCTTCAAGTTGCCAAACATCTTTAGCATTCATTTCTTCTTGTAATTTAAGCAGTTTTTCTTGGAGTTGAGTATCTTCTGGAGATTCTTCTAAATCTAAAAGAAGCTTTTCATACTCTTTCAACAACTTAATTTTTGGGCTGTCTCCTGCTAAAATAGCGGATAAAACATCTTTGTCTTCAGGAAAAATAGTTTCTTGACTTAACATAGCAATTTTATAATCAGGAGAAGTTTGAATACTTCCTTTATTTTCTGAGGTGTCTTGTCCTGTTAAAATTTTTAACAAGGTACTTTTTCCTGTGCCATTGGTTCCAATTAAACCAATTCGGTCTTTTTCATGAATCAAAAAAGAAATATTATTTAAGAGAATTTTTTCTCCATAAGTCTTGGTTAATCCTTCTGCTTTTAGTTCTTGCAAAAAATCACCTCCAGTTATTCTTACATATTTTAGCATAGTTTCAAAAAGGACAATACCGTTCCCAGAAAAAAGACCATAAAAAAAGTGAGACAAATTTGTCTCACTTTTAAACGTCTTATTAAAACTCTTTGCCGTAAACATCTTCCACTGATTTTTCTGGATCAATAACAATGTATAAACAATTGTTCTTTTCAGAAACTTTTGTAGATTGATATTCATTGTCTAACCCTTCTTGGAAAGGTGTTTCTTTATCTTTATATGGGAAATAAATTAAATCAGGTAGTCCATGATGATATAAAATTTCCATTTTTTCAATATCTTGATATTTTAAAGCCCGAGAAAACATTCCCAATTCCAAACCACCTAGATTAATATCTTCTGTGGTTACATGATCTGCTTCAGGGAAAATTTCGATTTTAAAACTTTGTGCTGGGTGAATTTCTACAAATTCACTATCCCCAATTCGACCAAAACTCGTGGAAACTTGTTTAATCCATAAATCCCCAATATAACGACGATTTACTGTCCAAGTTTCCCCATTACGAAAATAAAATTTTAAGCCTGTCATTGCTTTTGCCATGATACATTCTCCTTTTCGTTTCCTATAAAATAAGTTTAGCACAAGTATTTTATTTTTTCATGGAATTTGAATTAATTCAGTTTTTCCATAAAAGACTTTGCCGCTACCCTCACTCGAAGGTGAACCCCTTTGGCAATAAGTTCGTCTTTAGAAAATGCTTCAAAAGTAAACGTAAAACTTGTTTTCCCCATTTTTTCTAACTGACTTTTAATCACCACTTCTTCTCCTACTTTTGTGGCTTTTAAATGGTCTAGATTCATTTTTACACCTACCGTGGTGTCTCCTTTAGCTAATTGGTCACTAATAGACGTAAGACAAGTATTTTCTACCATGGCCACTAGTCTTGGAGTGGAAAGAACAGGTAACAAGCCTGATCCTAAAGCTTTAGCCGTATCATTTTCTGCTACAATAAAGGTTTGTTCCATGAAAATTCCTCCTGAATTAAAGTTAATAAACTTTCTTTTTCATTTTTAACCAGTCCTAAGACGACTTGTTTTTCAATAAATTCAATACTATCCCCTACCCATTTTCCACCTGGCTTTTTAAAGTAAGCTAAAATATCTTCCCCAGAAATAGCCAGTTCTTGTCTTTTTTTAATAGGTAAAGCGGCAAAAATTTCTTTCAAACGTGTCTTTTCTGGGGTTAAGCCATAAAAAGGCAAGATATCTTCTAATTTCTCAGCAAGTTCCACACCTAAATAATATATTTCTAAACTTTGTAAAAAGCCTTGTTTTCTTAAAGGTAAATAAGTCATTAAAGCTTTCATTTGTCTTAACGTATCATTAGGTAATTTCCACGCTTTCACAAAGTCATTTAGATTTTTCTTTGAAGAAAGTAAATCATATAACAAGGTCCAGCCAATAATTGAGTCTTTCACAGAAGAAATTTTTAAAGCTTCTTGAAAATTTAAAATGGCTTCTCCTTCATTTTTTAACAAAGGCGTGTATTCATAAAGTTCGCTTTGAAAAAAAACAGCTAAACCAAAAGGGGCGAATTCTCCTTGAAATAATTTTTCAAATTCAACGCGAATTCGTTCAATAGCAATATTTTCTAATAAATGATGCCATTTTTTCATGGCAAAAAAAGTCTCTTCTTCTAAAGTAAAACCAAGTTGTCCGGCAAAACGAACCCCCCGCATCATTCTTAAAGCATCTTCAAAAAATCTTTCTTCTGGATTCCCCACTGCTCGAATTACTTTTTTCTCTAAGTCTAAGAGACCATCGAATAAATCAATTAAATTACCTTCATAATCAACAGCTAAAGCATTCATAGTAAAATCTCGCCGTTTTAAATCTTCTTTTAAAGAGCGAACAAATTCTACTTTATCAGGACGTCTAAAATCCTCATAGCCAGACTCCGTTCTGAAAGTGGTAATTTCATAAGTTTCTCCATTTTCTAAAACAGCAATGGTTCCATGTTGAATACCTAAATCAAAGGTTTTTTTGAAAATATGGGCCACTTCATAAGGCGTCGCGCTAGTAGCAATATCCACATCATGAATAGGATGTTGCAACAAACAATCTCTCACACAGCCTCCTACAAAATACGCCTCAAAACCCGCTTCTTGAATTTTTTTTAAAATCGGCAAAGCTTTTACAAATTCTAAAGGAAAATGTTCAATTTTCATCCTCAGCTTCCTCTTTTCTGGCAAAGCGATGGGCATCTCTTTGATAAAATTTTGCCATATTTTCTTTAAAAGCTTCTTCTAAATCAATATCTAAAGAATTAGCCATGGTCAACGTGACAAAAAGCACATCCCCTAATTCTTCTTGGACGGTTTTAATTTTTTCTGTTGTTTTTTTGGGTTTTTCTCCATAATAATGATTAATTTCTCGCGCTAATTCTCCTACTTCTTCTGTAAGACGTGCCATTTGAGCTAAGGGGGAAAAATATCCCACTTTAAATTGTCCAATATACGCATCCACTTCTTGTTGCATTTCTTTCATGGTTTTTTCCATATATCCTCCTAAAAGTCGGGAATTTTTTTCTTTCAAAGAAAATAAGACTTTTTGTTTTTTAAATTAAGCTTTATTTTCTTTTTAAAAAATTTAACCAACTTTCTTCCTGTTTTTTAAATAAAAAGTCAAATATCACTTATTCGTTCTTTCTTATCTTACCAAAGACCCACTAGAAACTTCAAGAAATCTTCTCCTTGTTGTTTTAAAATGACAATGATAAGATGAATTTAGATTAGAAAAAGATTTTTTTAAGTAAGGGAGGACAACATGAAAACAAAATCCACAGTAAAAGATATTTTAATGATTATTTTAGGAACGAGTATGTATGCTTTTGGACTAGTTTATTTCAATATGGCAAACCAATTAGCTGAAGGCGGCGTAACAGGGATTACTTTAATTTTACTTAATCTATTTAACATCGACCCGGCGTTTTCCACCTTACTAATTAATATTCCTTTGATTTTAATCGGAGGAAAAATTTTAGGAAAGCAATCTTTCATTTATACTATTTTAGGAACAGTTTCCTTATCGGCTTCTTTATTTGTTTGGCAAAGAATTACTTTAAGCATTAATGTTAGCCACGACTTACTCATTGCGGCTCTTTTAGCCGGTCTCTTTGGGGGCTTAGGTTCTGGTTTTGTTTATCGTGTGGGAGGAACGACTGGAGGCGCTGATATTGTTGCCAGAATCTTAGAGCGAAAATATGGTTTTTCCATGGGGAAAACTTTACTAGCTTTAGATGTTTTAGTTTTGACTCTTTCTTTAACGTATATTGATTTACAACATATGATGTATACCTTAATTGTTTCTTATATGTTCTCCCAAATTGTTGACTTTGTCCAAGATGGTTCCTATAAAGCCCGGGGTGTCTTAGTAATTTCTGAAAAATCGGAAGAAATTGGCAACACAATTATGGCCACTTTAGAACGAGGAGTCAGCTACCTTAAAGGCCAAGGAGGATTTTCAAAAGACGATAAACGAATTATTTATGTCGTGGTTTCTCCAGCTGAATTAGTCATGGTGAAGCGAATTATTGAAGACATTGATCCTAAAGCTTTCGTCTCGGTGATTAATGTCCATGAAGCCATTGGTGAAGGATTTACTTACAAAAAACCACCACGCTTCACGCTCCAAAGAAAATTACCTGTGAAAAAATAATTGCTTATTTAAATTTTTATTTAAATGAAGTCAAAAAGAAAAAGCCTAGAGCAGGCTTTTTCTTTTTTTATTCTTTATTGTTTCATTAAAATTTTTAATTGTTCACTTAAAGAAATAAATTTTTCTTCTTCCCCTTTTTCTAGGGCTTGATCAATTTGTTTTTTTAAAAGATTAACATTATCTTCTTGAGCTATTTTTTCTAAAGATTCATTTACTTTTTTGGAAATTTCTGGATCTAAATTTTCATTCCAAGAATTTTCTGGATTGTCTTCTAAAACCCCCACATACTCAGGAACTGTCCAGGCATTAGTAAATTTAATTTCCATAAATAAAGGTTTTTTCCAATGAAAACGAATTTCGTGAAAAATTTGCGTAGAGTCCGTAAATTCTTTATTATCCAGTACTAAATAAATAGGTAGATTAACGTTTTTTTCTTCAACGGTTAACCCTCTAGAACAAAAACGTGCCCCTTCTACAAAATGAATGTTTTCTAACAGCATGGGATGTTCACAAAGGTAATTTAATAACCAATAAATTTCTTGTCGACTAAAGCGAAGATTTTTCAGGCACCATTGTAAGAAAAACTTTTTTTCATTTAGACTAACACTCATTTTAAGGCCCCTCCTTTAAAAAATACATTTCCTTTAATCAAATGATTCTAGCAAAGAGACAATTTCCAAATCCTCTGGTTCTAAAGTAACATAGCGCGTTAATAATTGTTTCGCTTCTGGCAAATGTCCTTCTTCTCTTAAGAATAAACCATATTCTTTCATAAACTCTGGTTCATTTTGAAAAGCAGCGTAAGCATTAGTATAAAATTTAAAAGCTTGATCAAAATCTTCTAAGTGATAATAAGCTTTACCTAAATCCCAGTTAGCACTTGGGGTTTCTTTAGGATAATCTTCATATAAAGCAATCACTTTTTCATCCTCTTCATTTTCTAAATACAAATGACTTAGACTTGTGACCACGTCTTCTTCTTTTTCTCCTGTTTCTAAAGCTTTTTCTAAAAGAGAAATGGCCTTTTCAGTATCAAAGAGACGATAAGCATTACTAGAAGCTGCTAAGTATAAATCAGCATTAAAAGGATCTTCTTTTAAGCCTTTTTCATAAGTCTCTTGCGCTTTTTCTAATTCTTCATCTTCTTCATACAACTTTCCTAAAGGTAAATATAAGGTCACATATTCTGGATTTAAAGTTTCCAACTGTTCATAAAAAGTAATCGCCCGTTGGTTTTCTTTTAATTGTTGATAGGTATAAGCTAAATAAAAAAGACGGTCATCTGTAACAGATGTTTTTAAAGCTTCTTGTAAAGGAGTAATGGCTTTTTCAAATTCCCCAGCCA
>CAMJVA010000053.1 GCA_946409145.1 uncultured Enterococcus sp.
AAAGATTCATATAAATAAATATCCACACTATCAGGCAAAGAACCAAAAATAGAACGGCATACTTTTCCAATGCGACAAGCTCCTGCAGTATGAGAAGAACTTGGGCCAATCATTACAGGACCAATAATATCAAAAACGCTTCTGAAACGTGGTAGCAACTGATGCACCTTCTTTAATAGAATTTTTTTCTTCATTTAATTCAAGAATTCAAAGATAGTGTAGCATAATTTTTTTTAACCTGAAAGAAAGTAAAAAAATTTCTTGAAGAAAATAGGGGGGATTCTTGCATTTTTGAAAAATTTTCGCTATACTATCCAAGTGTGTCTAACACACGTTTATTTATTTTGCCGAAATGGCAATCGTGGGAGGAGAAATCTAAATCTCCATTCAACCACATCACGGACTCAAGGAGGTATGTCTCGTGGCAAAAAAAGTTGAAAAAATCGTTAAATTGCAGATTCCTGCCGGAAAAGCAACTCCAGCACCCCCAGTAGGACCTGCCCTAGGTCAAGCAGGCGTTAACATTATGGGCTTCACAAAAGAATTTAACGCTCGTACTGCTGATCAAGCTGGGATGATTATTCCCGTAGTTATTTCTGTATACGAAGATCGTTCATTCACTTTCGTAACAAAAACTCCACCAGCTGCTATTTTACTTAAAAAAGCTGCTAAAATTGAAAAAGGTTCTGGAGAACCTAATACGAAAAAAGTAGCAACTGTTACTAAAGATCAAGTAAGAGAAATCGCAACTACAAAATTAGAAGACCTTAACGCCGCTGACGTTGAAGCAGCAATGCGCATGGTTGAAGGAACTGCTAGAAGCATGGGAATTACAGTCGCTGACTAATGACATCCCACAGGTACGCTTCTCAGTTTCAGGTGTGACAACACACACAGTGGGAGGGTAACCGTTAAAACCACATCAAGGAGGATTTATTAATGGCTAAAAAAAGTAAAAAATTACAAGACGCATTAAAAAAAGTTGATGCAACAAAAGTTTATCCTGTTGCGGAAGCTGTGGCCTTGGCCAAAGAAACAAACATCGCTAAATTTGACGCAACTGTTGAAGTTGCTTATCGTTTAAGCGTTGATCCTAAAAAAGCTGACCAACAAATTCGTGGAGCAGTTGTTTTACCTAACGGAACTGGTAAAACACAAACTGTTTTAGTATTTGCTAAAGGTGCTAAAGCTAAAGAAGCTTTAGACGCTGGTGCTGACTTTGTTGGAGATTCCGACATGGTTGCTAAAATCCAAGACGGTTGGTTTGGATTTGACGTTATTATTGCAACACCTGACATGATGGCTGAAGTAGGTCGTCTAGGACGTGTCTTAGGACCTAAAGGCTTAATGCCAAACCCTAAAACAGGTACTGTAACAATGGACGTTACAAAAGCTGTTAATGAAGTAAAAGCTGGTAAAGTAACTTACCGTGTTGACAAAGCTGGAAACATCCACGTGCCAATTGGTAAAGTTTCTTTTGAAGATGACAAATTAGTTGAAAACTTCAAAACTATCCACGATACTTTATTAAAAGTTAAACCTGCAACTGCTAAAGGACAATACATGAAAAATATTTCAGTGACAACAACATTTGGCCCTGGAATCCATGTTGACCAAGCAAGCTTTTAATTATTAAAAAGACTTGACCTAGTTTATTTCCTATGTTAAAGTGAACTAGGTCAAGATTTCTTGATTATACCTAAGACAGTAGGTGGCTTAGCCTTAATTTCCTACCGAGGACAACTTGAATGAATCAGGTCCCTCTATGTCTAGGTGACATGGAGTTTTTTTATTGAAAAAATTCCATATAATACCTAGGAGGTGAAATAAAAAATGAGTGAAGCAGCAATTGCAAAAAAAGCATCTTTAGTTGATGAAGTTGTAGAAAAATTCCAAAATGCCGCATCTGTTGTAATCATGGATTACCGTGGTTTAACTGTAGCAGAAGTGACTGAATTAAGAAAACAACTTCGTGAAGCTGGGGTTGAAATGAAAGTTATCAAAAACGCTATTTTAACTCGGGCAGCTGAAAAAGCAGGTTTACCTGGTTTAGATGAAGTCTTTACTGGACCTACCGCTATTGCTTTTTCTAATGAAGATGTTGTAGCACCAGCTAAAATCATTGATGAATTTGCTGGAAAAGCAAAAGCTTTAGAAATCAAAGGTGGCGTTATTGAAAATAAAGTCGCTTCTGTTGAAGAAATTCAAGCTTTGGCAAAATTACCAAACAGAGAAGGACTTCTATCTATGCTTTTATCTGTTCTTCAAGCTCCAGTCAGAAACGTGGCATACGCTGTCAAGGCTGTTGCAGAAGACAAAGAAGGAAATGCAGCTTAATAGCTGCCTAAAAAACTAAAAAATTTCTTGGAGGAAAACCAAAATGGCATTAAATATTGAAAACATTGTTGCTGATTTAAAAGAAGCAACAATTCTTGAACTTAACGACTTAGTTAAAGCTATCGAAGAAGAATTTGGCGTATCCGCAGCTGCTCCTGTTGCTGCTGCTGGTCCTGCTGCTGCTGCTGAAGAACAAACAGAATTCACTGTTGAATTAACAGCTGCTGGAGACCAAAAAGTTAAAGTTATCAAAGTTGTTCGTGAAATCACTGGCTTAGGTCTTAAAGAAGCTAAAGGTCTTGTTGACGGCGCTCCTGCTCCTGTTAAAGAAGGCGTTTCTAAAGAAGAAGCTGAAGAAATCAAAGCTAAACTTGAAGAAGTTGGCGGATCCGTTACTGTTAAATAATTTTAACATTCTTGACTCAAACTCTTTTCTAGAGTTTGGGTCTTTTTTTTACTTCTTTGAAATATTTGCAACAAATGTTATTAAAACTTCAAGGTTTTTGTTCTTGCAATTTCCAGAAATTATCGCTAACCTTTAATTTATAAAAGAAAGAATTTAAAAAAATTCTTAGATAAAAGGATGGAAAATTATGGGCATTCAAGAGCAAATCCAACATATTTTAAACACTAGCCCAACATTTTTAATTTCCACAGTGGATACAAGGGGATTTCCCACCACCATTGTTGTTTCACCGCCCTTATATGACAAAGGAATGCATGAAATGACATTTTATTTAAATGCCGCAGGGGAAACGGCAGATAATATTTTACGCAATCCCCAAGGGGCAGTGTGCTGTTTTATTGAAAATGAACATCAGAGTCTTGTTTTAAAAGGACATTTTCAATTAAGAGGATTAAAAGAAGAAGATAAAAAATATTTAAATGAGTATCAAATTTCTTTAAAACATCAAGAAGCCGTATTAGCTATTTTTGAAACGATGATTTGTAAACTCCACGCAGAAAGAGTGACTAGAAGTTTTATTTTTTAAAGAAAAATAATTTTCTAGGATCTTTTTCATAAAAAAACACGATTTAAACATAATCTTCTTGACTGAAGGAGTATGTTTTTGGTATCATATGAATGTTGTAAATGTGTGCTTGCACCCAGCTACAACCGCTCGAAACAAGTATTAAGTCCAATTGGCGCTTGGTCTAGGCGAGTCTAAGTAAAAAATAAGGAGGTGCGTAAAATGTACGCGATTATTAAAACTGGTGGAAAACAATTGAAAGTTGCTGTAGGCGAAGCTATCTACGTTGAAAAATTAGACGTTGAAGCAGGACAAGATGTTACTTTTGATGAAGTTATTTTAGTATCTGGTGATGAAACTAAAGTTGGTGCCCCATTTGTTGAAGGCGCAACTGTTGTTGGTACTGTTGAAAAACACGGTAAACAAAAGAAAGTGGTTACTTACCAATACAAACCTAAAAAACATTCCCATCGTAAACAAGGTCATCGTCAACCTTATACAAAAGTGATGATCAACGCTATTAATGCATAATTTTAGAAAGTAGGAACACCACATGATTAAAGGAACTTTTAAACGTGACTCTCAAGGACATCTAGTAAGTTTTGCTCTTTGTGGCCATGCAGAAAGTGGACCTTATGGACAAGACATTGTTTGTGCAGCTGTTTCAGCTTTAGCCATTTCCACTGTAAATGGAATTGAAGCTTTAGCAGGTTTTGCTCCAGAAGTGGTGACTGACGAAAAAAATGGCGGTTATCTGGCAATGTCCCTTTTGGAAAACATTAACGGAGAGCAGCTTAATATTTCGCAAATTCTACTGGAAAATTTAGTCTTAGGGCTACAATCTGTAGCTGAAACTAATGGAAAATTTTTCTCAATTAAAACGATTAACGAGTAGAGGAGGTACCTTTCATGTTAAAAATGAATTTACAATTATTCGCCCACAAAAAAGGGGGCGGTTCTACAGCCAACGGTCGTGATTCCCAATCTAAACGTTTGGGTGCAAAACGTGCTGACGGTCAAGTTGTTTCTGGTGGATCTATTTTATATCGCCAAAGAGGAACAAAAATCTATCCAGGTGTGAACGTGGGTATTGGTGGAGACGACACTTTGTTTGCTAAAGTTGATGGCGTTGTACGTTTCGAACGTAAAGGCCGGGACAAAAAACAAGTTTCTGTTTACCCAGTAGCTCAAGAAGCTTAATTTAAAAATGTGCTCTAACTCTTTTAAAGAGTTAGGGCTTTTTTATTTTACTTTTGATTAAATTTGAAAACTGTTTGTTAAAAATTGGCAAATTTTGGCAAAAAAAAGAGCGGGACATTTATTTGTCTCACTCCTTTTTTAATTAGTGCTTATTATAAAGCTAAATCTTCTGGATTGTTTTTTTCTAACTCTTCTAGTTTAAATTTGATTTGTTGAGCAAGTCCAGTATCTGTTAAGATAACCAACACATCTCCTGTTCGCATTACTGTATCTCCTCTGGTTAAAATTTCTTCTTCTCCGCGGATAATGGAAGTTAAAAGCATTTCTTTTGGCCAAACAAAATCTCTAATCATTCGTCCAGAAAAATGACTTTCTGCAATAACGGGAAATTCAATCGTTGTTTTTTTACCGTGGAAAGTTCCAAAATCTGGGGCAACCATTCTTTCTAATAAAGCTTCATAAATAGGACGTCCACCTAATAAATCTAAAGTTACATAAGCGGCTAAACAAACCACTCCTAAAGGCATTAAATGTTGAACCGTTCCGACCATTTCCGTTATTAAAATTAAGGCGGTTAAAGGCGCTTTACCAATGGCGGCAAAATAACCAGCCATGGCACAGATAATAAAATTAGCGATATAAACTTGATCTAAACCGGTAATCTGACACCAAAGAACGCCAAAAATGCCGCCTAAAATAGCCCCTAAAGTTAAAATAGGGAGGAAAATACCTCCAGGAAGACCTGAACCGTAGGAAATCATGGAAAAAATAAAGCGTAAGGCAAAAAGACCTAAGAGAGTCCAAAAGAAAAGTTTTTCATTTCCTAATTGGTGAATGACTTGATTTCCTCCTCCTAATTCATTAGGAAAAAAGATCCCTACAGGAATTAACAGTAAAAAAGGAACAAGGGAGTAAAATTCTTTTTTCAAAGGAAGCTTACTGTACCATTTTTCTAAAGACAAAAGAACTTGTTGATAAAAAAGAGCTAATATTCCAAGGAAAATTCCCATAATTAGTAATGCCCCGTAATGTTTGAGAGGAAGACTTTTTAAAGGACCTAAATATAAAACGGGAGTTAAACCAAAAATATTTAAGGAAATAAAATTACTAGCTAAGGCACTGGCAAAACTTGTTAACCAAACAAGAGGGGAGAAGTTGTGATGAACTTCTTCTAAAATAAATAAAACTGCAGCAATTGGTGCATTAAAAGCAGCGGATAATCCAGCAGCAGCTCCTGAGGAAATCATGATTTTTCTTTCAGCTACATTTAAATGAAGCATTTCTCCCATGCCTTGACCCACACTTGCCCCAAGTTGAATGGAAGGACCTTCTCGCCCTAAGAAGAGTCCTGAAGAAATACTTAACAAACCACCGACAAATTTTTTAGAAAGAACGGACCACCAATTTAAAGAAAGCTGTCCTCTTAATTGTCCTTCTACTTGTGGAATGCCGCTTCCTTTAATATTAGGATCTTTTCTAATTAAAAAACCGTTAATCACAGTTAAAAGTAAAACAATAATAATAGCAATTGGTAAATAAATTAAATGGTGTTTTAAAAAGGTGAACCACTGAGGAAGATGTGCTGAAATTTTTTCAATCCCTAGACGAAATAAACTAACAATTATTCCAGCAAAAACTCCTGTACATAAACCTAAACCAATAAATTTCAAGCGGGTCATATCAAAACCATGGCTTGTTTTTTCTCTCACAGCTATCCCTTCTTCCTCTTTTAACCTTATCAAAATTTTAAACTTTTTCAAGAGGGAATTTTTTCTGCCAATCCGCTAAAAAAAGTGACCAAAAATAAGTGAAATATTGGGCAAAGTGCCGATTTTTATTTTTCTTTTGAAAAGGCTTTTTCTTTTGTGAAAAAATTATATAATAGAATAGAAAAGGCTTACAAAAGGTGGGGTAATCGTGTTGGAAGTGTCTGTGGTAATTCTTATTTTAGGAATTGTCATGCTTTTAGGGAGTAATGTGTGGGTATTGGTTTTTGCCATTCATCACCCTAATAATGAAAAGGGTTTAAATACAGTTTTAGGAAAAGTAAAAAATGTCCAAGCTATTTCTTTGGGAACGATGATTTCTTTATTTCTAGCTAGTTTAATATTTTCTATTTTACATTGAGAAATTTAAAAGAGTTTACTAGAGAAAAAGTGAGCTTTATTAAAAAAATGAGTAAAAAAAATCTTTCGAGATAGCTCGAAAGATTTTTTTGTTATTTAGTAATATCGCTATATTGTGGATTGTCATGAGCCAATCGACTAGCAGCAGCTGCGGCAATAGCTCCAACAATATCATCTAAAAAAGTATGAACGTGAGGGCCTTCATGACTATTTAACATGGCTAGAATTCCAGGTTTTACTTTGTCAATGTAGCCATAATTAGTAAAACCAATGGAGCCATATAAATTAACAATGGAAAAAGCTAAAATTTCATCAATCCCATATAGACCTTCATCTTTAGCGACGATTTCTTGTAAAGGTTCCATTAATTTATTTTCTTCTGCTAAAAGATCTAACTGCACTCCTGTTAAAATCGCATTGTGCACTTCTCTTTTTTTCAACACACCTTCCACGTGATGAATACATGTGGAAAGTTCTAAAGTTTCAATGTAAGGTTTTTGCAAGTATAAGACTAAATTAGCAATGTCTTCAACAGTAACGCCTCTTTCTTTTAGTAAAGCTCGTGCTTTTTCTTCTAGTGTTTGTTTGTGAATGACCATTTTTAATTTCCTCCTAACAAGATGTTGAGTGCACTGGTTGCAGGCGCTCGTTTGGGTTTAAATATGCAAAAATATTATTAACTGCCGTGGGAGCTTCTCCAAGACCAGTGGCGATTAATTGTACTTTTCCAGGATAAATGGCGGCATCTCCACAAGCAAACATTCCTTTAAGACTGGTTTCTTGGTTAGAGGAGACGACGAATTTTCCTTGATCGGTTAAAACAGAATCTTCTGTAAAGCTAGTACGAGTATTGACAAAACCGTAGCTGACTAAAAGTTTATCCACTTCTAAAGTGAGATTTTCCTTGGTTTTTACTTGGCGCAAGCTTAAAGAAATAGTGTCATTTACCATTAAATCTTTGGCGACATAAGGGGTTAGAATATCCACGGAACTTTCTTTTAATTGGGTGATAGAATGTTCCAAAGCACGGAATTGCTCTCTTCGGTGAATAACGTAAACTTTTTTGGCTACTTTTTCTAAATCTAAAGCCCAATCTACTGCTGAATCTCCGCCACCAAGGACAGCTACTGTTTGATCTTTAAAAGGCTCTAAGTCTGTGGCTTGATAAAATATTTTTTCTCCTTCTAAAGTATCATCATGAGTTATGGTTAATTTTCTTGGGGTAAATGCCCCCCCTCCAGTTGTTAAGAGGACAGCTTTCCCTAAATGAGTGGCGAATTTCGTTTTTATTTCGAAAATATCGCTTTCATTTTTTTTGACCATTAAAACTTCTTGATTATACTCAAATGTCACGGAGACAGATTGTAATTGTTTTTTTAATTGAGCAATAAAATCTTTCGCGGCTACTTCTGGAAAGCCAGCAATATCTTTAATTGTTTTTTCTGGATAAAGTTGTAAAAGTTGTCCGCCACAATCAGAAAGGCTTTCTAGGACTTTGACTTTCATTTGTCTTAAACCAGCATAGTAAGCAGAAAATAAACCCACAGGACCAGCTCCAACGATAATTAAATCATAAACTTCTGTGTTCATTTTTTCCTCCACTTCAGGTATAGGGTACTTAAAAGTATACCATATTTTTCCTTTAAAAAAGAAGAAAAAGAAAGCTTTTAAAATGATTTTTTGTTATGATAAATGAGCAAATAAATTTTAGGAGGCAAACCATGACTTTTCCACAATTAGATTTAGAAAATCAAACAGGTAGTAAAGCAATTATGAAAACTAATTTAGGGGATATTACCATTCAACTTTTCCCTGAACAAGCACCAAAAACAGTTGAAAATTTTGTTCAATTAGCTAAAAAAGGCTATTACGATGGGATTATTTTTCACCGGGTGATTCCTGATTTTATGATTCAAGGAGGAGATCCCACTGGCACCGGAATGGGAGGAGAAAGTATTTACGGAGAAAAATTTGCCGATGAATTTTCCCCAGAATTATTTAACCTTCGTGGAGCCTTATCTATGGCTAATGCAGGTCCTAACACGAATGGTAGCCAATTTTTCATTGTGCAAAAAAAAGACGTTCCCAAAGAAATGATGTCTCAATTAACTGAAGCTGGTTTTCCTGCAGAAATTGTTGAAGCGTATAAAAATGGTGGCACCCCTTGGTTAGATTTCCGTCACACTGTTTTTGGCCAAGTTGTAGAGGGAATGGATGTTGTAGATAAAATTTCCGGAGTGCAAACAGTGGCTCAAGATCGTCCTGCAGAAGATGTGGTTATTGAAGGAATTGAAATTTTATAATACAGATTTAAATCTGTATCAAAAATATAAAACAGCGTGATAATTGCTTTTTATAAGAAATTTTTAAAAAAATAAGACAGTTTTGTGCTAAAGTGTAGCACAGACTGTCTTTTTG